>DASVOI010000033.1:0-11901 GCA_036383395.1 Saccharimonadales bacterium (SeqCode) | reverse complement strand
CAAGGTCAGGTCAAAGTCCTCGGTCATGCTGTTGGCGGTGAAGTCGAGGTGCTTGATGATGTCGGTGCGGAAGCAGGTGATCGGGCCGGGGAAGACCGAAATCATGCCGAACCAGGACTGCACGCGGCGGATAACCTGTTGGCTAAAGGTGTAGGTGAAGGCGCGGTAGCGGCTGATCCAGTTGCCGCGCAAGCTCTGCACAAAACCGACGGCCACGGCGTACTTCTTGGCGTCTAAGCGGCGCTTGTACATGCGGAAGTAGTCCGGGCAAAAAACGCTGTCGGCGTCGGCGACGTGCAGCCAGGTGTAGCGCTCCTCAATTTTGAACTGCTCGATGCCGCTGAGCACGGCGCGGGCTTTGCCGCCCTTTTCTTTACTGAGGACGTTCTTGCGCGGCAGCATTTTGAGAGCTTCGCGGCGGGTTTTGTCCTCGCTGCCGTCGTCAACGACGTAGATGTCTTCGCGCGGTTGGCCGGCCTTAATGGCGCTGGCAATGGTGGTGGCGATGATTAGCTCTTCGTTGTGGCCGGGCAGCAGCAGGGCCAGCTTTTTCTTGCGCAGCACTTGCTTGCGCAGCGTTGTCTTGCGGGTGCGGGTGACTTTTCCGGGGGCCAATAACAGATTAGGGCGAACCGAGCGGCGCTTCACCGCGGGCGTACGCTTTTTGTAGGTGGCAGGGCGATGCACGACGGTAGCGGCCGGCGTCTTGCTCTTGGCAGCGGGCTGGGTACGGGAAGTGTAGGTGGGGTTGCCGCGGCCTGTAATGGTCATGGGTGATGCACTCCGAAACATACGCACAATTAACTTTGGCATATTGTACCATCTCTTTCGGAGTTATGCAAGTCTTTTTCCAGGGGTAGACTACATGTCGTGGAAGACTTGGATGTGAGCGCCCAGCGAGTTCAGCCGCTCGGCCAGGTCTTCGTAGCCGCGGTTGATGGTGTAAACGTTGCGCAAGATGGAAATACCCGGCGCGGCCAACATGCCGATGAGCAGCAGACTGGCGGGGCGCAGCGCCGGCGGGCAGACCACGTCGGCCTTGCCGAATTTGGTCGGCCCGATAACGAACAGGCGGTGCGGGTCGGCCAACTCTACCTGCATACCCACTTTGGTCATTTCTGTGTAGTAGATGGCGCGGTTCTCGTACATCCAGTCGTGGATCAGGGTGCGGCCATTCAAAATACCGGCGATGGGCACAAAGTAGGGTAAGTTGTCGGGGTTGAGGCCCGGCCAGAGGTTGGGATGCAGCTTGTCGGTGAGCGCCGTAAGTTTGCCATCGTGTTTGTGCACGGTGATGTCTACTAGGTCGATAGCGCCGTTAGACGACTTGTAGCGGTCGGTCATGGTCATTTGCACGCCCATCTTGCGCAGCTTCAAAAGTTCGATGGCGATCCAGTCGACCGGTACGCGGCGGATGGTGACTTCCGAGTTGGTGGTAATCGCCGCGCTCAGGAAGAACATGGCCTCAATAGGATCTTCGGTAAGGGCGAATGTCACGTTCTTTTTGATGTGGCGCACGCCGGTCACGCGCAGCAGGCCGCTGCCGAGGCCGTCAATTTTGACGCCGAGCTTTTTCAGGAATAGGCAGACATCTTGCACCATGTAGTCGGCGCTGGCCGATTGGATAATAGTGGTGTCTTCGAAGCGGGCGGCGGCGAACAGGGCATTCTCGGTGACGGTGTTGCCTTGCTCGTACAAGACGACGCGCTCGGGGTGTTTGCGCTGAACGGTAACTTCGTAGTGGCCCTTGGTGGCGACGATGCCCACGCCGAACTCTTCCAGCGTGAACAGGTGCGGCTCGACGGTGCGAGTGCCCAGCTTGCAACCGCCGGCATAAGGGATCTTGAATTCTTTGTAGTCGTGCAGCAGCGGGCCGATCATCATCAGCACCGAGCGGGTTTTGCGCGCCGCGTCGGCATCGAGCTGGTCGAGCTTGAGCTGCTTGGGCCGGCGAATTTCGATGTCGTTGCCGATCCACTTCACCTTGACGCCGATACTCTGCAGTACCTCGATAATGCGGTAGACTTCCTCGATCTTCGGGAAATGCACCAACCGGGTGACGCCGTAATTTAAAAGACTTGCACAGAGCAAGCCGACTGCCGCGTTTTTGCTGGTCTTGAGCGTAATTTCGCCAGAGAGCTCGTAGCCGCCCTCAATGCGCAGGTTGACGGCTTGGCCGTTGAGGCTAATAAGCTGCTTATTCAGCACATCGCTGATGCGTCCCAGCGTCTCGATACTGAGGTTTTGCTTGCCATGTTCAATACGGTTCACGGCCGACTGCGAGGTGTTGAGCCGGCGGGCGAATTCAGCCTGAGTTAATCCGCGTTCTTGTCTTATTTGAGCTATTAAATTGCCAATTTGTGCACTTGCATGTTCCATAGTGCACAAAGAATATCACACATGATATTTAACATGCAAACTCTTTGTGGTTACTTGGCGAGCTAAACGAGAATGAAAACTGCTAGTAGTTTACCACTTTTATGCTGACTTGCTACAATAGTTCCATGATCTAGCGCAGGTGGCAAAACCGGTTCTATTAGTATGTAAACAAGGGGTATTTCCCATGAACGATAAAGAAATTGAAGAGCTGATTGCCGCCGAGACCAAACGTCAAACCGAAGGGCTGGAGATGATTCCCAGCGAAAATCATACCTCGGGCGACGTTTTAAAGGCCCTGGGTTCGCGCCTCACCGACAAGTATTCCGAAGGTTACCCAGGAAAGCGCTATTACGGCGGCTGCGAAGTGGTAGACAAAGTAGAAAACCTGGCCCGCGACCGGGCCAAGGCATTATTTGGTGTTGACCACGCCAACGTGCAGCCGTACTCCGGTAGTCCGGCTAACATGGCGGTGTATTTTGCCCTGGCAAATCCCGGCGATACGGTGATGGGCATGGCGCTGTACTTTGGCGGCCACATGACACACGGTCTGAAAGTGAATTTCTCTGGCAAGTGGTTTAACAGCGTGCAGTACAACACCGGCAAAGACGGCCGGCTGGACTACGACGCCATGGCCGCGCTGGTGCAAGAAAACAAACCCAAGCTGATCTTTGTCGGCGCCACCGCCTACCCGCGCATCTTTGACTGGCAGCGGCTGCGGCAGATCGCTGATTTGACCGATTCATATCTGGTGGCGGACATTTCGCACATTGCCGGCTTGGTGGTCGGCGGGCAGCATCCCAGCCCGGCGGGCATCGCCGACATCATTACAACTACCACGCACAAGACGCTGCGCGGGCCGCGCGGCGCCATGATTTTGTGCAACGGCAATCCCAGCACGCCCACCAAAGCGGTTCCGCTGAGCCGCGAAAACCTGCCGACGCTTATCGACCGGGCCATTATCCCCGGCCTGCAAGGCGGGCCGCATAATCACCAAACCGCAGCTATTGCCATTGCGCTGCACGAAGCCGCGCAGCCGGCCTTTAAGGAGTACGCCGCCCAAATCGTCAAGAACGCCAAGGTGCTGGCCGACTGCCTGATGGCCAAAGGCTATGACTTGGTCACCGGCGGCACCGATAACCATTTGCTGTTGGTTGACCTTACTAAAAAAGGCGTTATCGGTGCCGAGGCCGAGACCGCGCTCGGCCTGGCCGGCATCACTGTAAACAAGAATACGGTGCCATTTGATCCGCGTCCGCCGTTTAGTCCCAGCGGGATCCGCATGGGCACGCCGGCGCTGACCACTCGCGGTCTCAAGGAGCGCGAAATGGAGCAAGTCGCCGAATGGATCGACCGCGGTATTAACGCCCGCGGCCAAGACGATAAACTCGCGGCCATCAAGCAAGAAATTTTGGCCTTCGCCAAAGATTACCCCTTGCCTTCATAAAGGAGTACCAAATGACCCACTGGACCGAACGACACAAAACATTGCTGGCCGTGTTTGTGCTGCTGCGCCGCGCTGACGGCAAGATTTTACTGATCCGCCGGGCAAACACCGGCTATATGGACGGCAAGTTGGGTCTGCCGGCTGGTCATGCCGAGGGTAACGAGCCGGCCGAACTGGCTCTGGTGCGCGAAGCCGCCGAAGAAGTTGATGTAGTACTGGACCCGAAAGATTTGCGCCTGGTGCTCACTTCGCACCGTTTGGCCGAAGAGGGCGGCTACGAATACATTGATCTCTATTTTGAGACCGCGACTTGGCAGGGCGAGCCGCGCAATGCCGAGCCAAACAAGTGCAGCGAAGTGCTATGGATTGACCCGGCGCAGCTGCCGGACGACGTAATCCCGGTAGTGCGCACGGCTCTCGCGCACATTGCCGCCGGCGAGCCGTATTTTAGTATTGGTTTTTAGGTTATAACCGGCGCAAGCCAGAAAGAATGCGCTCGAGCATTTGCATGCGCTCTGTCTCGTTGCCGCTAGCTTCACCGCTGCCGGCGCTGCTGTTGCGGATCAAGAGCCCCTGGGTCAGCGTTACGACCATTGTTAGTCGTGCCTGGAGGCGCTGGCGCTCGGCAGGGTCGAGGTTGTGCGCTGTGTCATCGTTGTGGATCGCGCTTTCGAGTGCGACGCGCTCTCGGTTGAGGGCTGCCATGCGCTCTTCGAATTCGGTCGGATCCATTGGCTGCTGGGTTTCGGCGGGAGTGGCGATCAGCGATTCGGGTGTGGGGACGTCGGCCATCACGGATTGGTAGCCTGTAAAATCGCTGGTCAGGCCGTCGCCGGCCGGCGCGGCTTCTGGCGCCACCGGCGGGGGCGCGACGCGTTCCAGGCTATCAGGATTTATTTGGACCTGGGCTAGCAGCGCCGCGAGTTTATCTTCGAGGCTGAATAGGTATTGTTCGAGCTCCGATCGCTCTTGCCCGCGCTCTGGCGACATGGCAGCTAAGGCGCCGGCAGCGAACCGATATTCATCGCTGACTTCGGCAACCAGCGCATATTCCAGCGCTTCGTCGGTGACAATCTGGCCGCCAATAATAAGCCGGCCTTCGGCGTGCGCTTGCGCCAGCAGGGCATTAGGGTCGGGCACGATAGCTCCAACCGGGCGGTCGCCCAAAACAGTGGCGCTGACCTCGGCAAATAGACCTGCGCCATCGGTATCTCCAAAGAGGGCAGCCGCGGCCGCGTGAGCGGCGGTTGTGGCTCGGTCGGTGGCCGCGGCGAGCTCGGCGAGCTCTTCCTCTCTAGCCCGTTCAAGCAAAACGGCGGCGGTGGGCGGCGGCGGGCCCTCGCCTCGGATCAGACGCAAAGCCCGCTCGCTGCTGCTGGCGGCGACGGAATCGAGATTGTCGCGTCGGGTGTCAATCCAGCCGTAGGGGTTACGACCTGGCGCTGCGGCACCCGGGACGGCGACGTAGCCATCGGAATTGCGGTTGAACGGTACCAACGCGGTACTTGCAGGATCATAGGGCGCAAGTGCTTGGCCGGCATCTGGAGTGGCTTCGACGGGCTGAGGTACGGAGGGGCGGAGTGGTAGTTGTTCGGTCATGGTCATGGTCGGGCCTTGCAAATAAAAAAAGTCCAGATAGTGCGTTATTCGCCTAGGGGACTGAACCTTTTACTGTATACGACTCTGGCTAAGGAGTCAATGATGTTTCGAACAGAGCCCGGAACATGCTGCTTATGGCAACAGTTCGGGTTCTTGCTCCAGGGTGATGTGGAATTTGGCATCCACGGCATCAACGATTTTCTTCTTGAAGGCCAGCAGCTGGGCTGCCGAGGTGGCGTGCTCGTTTACTAGCACCAGAGGTTGCGCGGGCCAGGTAGCCATGCCGGTCTCGGCATCGTGCATGTCCTTAAAGCCGGCATTTTCTAGCAGCCAAGCGGCCGGGATCTTGATGCGGCCATCGCTGACCGGCCAATGCGGCACGGCGCCATAGTCGGCCTGTAACTGCACCAACACGCCCTCATCCACAATAGGATTGGCAAAGAACGAGCCGTTGTTGGCGACTTGGGCTGGGTCGGGCAGCCTGGACTGGCGAATGGCGATGACGGCGTCGCGCACCACCTGCGGCGTGTATTCGTGGATATTGTGCTCGTCGAAGTAAGTCTGCACGGCGCCGTAAAACGGCGGCACCGGGCTGCGATGCAATAGGTGCAGCGTCAGGCCGGTAATAAAGAAGCGCCCGCGGTCAGTCGTCTTGAACCGGCTGGTACGGTAGCCAAAGCCGCACTCCATACTTTGGATGTTGACGACCTGTCCGGCCTGACGGTCGTAGGCCTCGATACTCACCAGCGTGTCGGCAATTTCTTGGCCGTAGGCACCCACATTTTGCACGGGCGTCGCACCGGCCGTGCCGGGAATGAGGCTCAGCGCCTCGATGCCGGTCAGCCCCTTGCTCACGCTGCGCGCTACTACATCGTCCCAGTTCTCGCCCGCGCCGATGTGCAGGTACCAGTTCTCGTCGTCCTCTTGCTGTTCTTCGTAGCCGGCGATGCGGTTAATAATGAGCAAGCCAGGGAAGCCCTCGTCGCGCCAGACAATATTGCTGCCGCCGCCGACCATCAGCACCGGCAAGTTGCGCTGCTCCGCCCAGGCAAGGGCCTGCTGCACCTGAAAGCGATCGGTAATATCAACGGCGTAGGCAGCCGTTCCCCCGAGCCGCATGGTCGAGTGCTTGCTGAGTGGCTCGTTTTGGCGGATATCCATCCTCCGCATTATACACCGGGGCATCTTGCGCGAATAACAGATTGGCGGTACCATGGAAAGATATGAGCGACGAGATCCACCCACCATTTAAGACTCTGGGAGAAAAGCTGAAGATCATCCGGCAGAAGCTGCACGAAAGCGTAGCGGAAGTTTCTGGTGCCGTAGAAATTGACGAACAGCAGTTGTCGCGTATCGAGCTGGGGCAGGAACGCCCCAGCGAAGACATCCTGCTTCTGCTCATTAACCACTTCGGCATGCAAGAAGACGACGCCGCCAATCTGTGGCAGCTGGCCGGCTATGATCAGCCGCACGACCACGACGCGGGCACCGACCAGCAAAACCGCTCCATGGTCATGATCATGGCTGTCGATCCGCGCGTTATTTACAGCGACAGCGTCACTATTACTGCCAATAATGTCGGCGTCGTTATGAACTTTTCGCAGGGCGCTGGCACGCCGCAGCAGCTCACCACCGCCCGCATCGGCATGAGCCGCGAGCAAGCCTACGGGCTGCTCAAGACGCTAGAGCGTACCCTGGAGCAATCCAAGCCGCGCGAGCTGCCGCCGTCAACCGGCACCAACCACTCTGGTCAGAACAACTCCGGTAAACGTCAAAGCCGCTAGGGGTGGTATAATAAGTCGTCACCGTGAGGTGCCGCGTACGCGCCCGTAGCTCAGCTGGATAGAGCGTTGGTTTCCGGTACCAAAGGTCGGGGGTTCGAATCCCTTCGGGCGTACCAAGATACTTATGATTGAAATTATTTTCGAATCTCACGCAACCACTTTTGATAACGAACAGAAAATAGCCTCGGGGCATTCTGACGTAGATCTTTCGGCCGCAGGCCTGGAACAGGCAAAGCAGCTTGGCGAGCGCCGCCGGGGCGACCATTTCGACGCTATTTTTACCTCTGACTTACAGCGTGCCTATAAAACGGCCGTGATTGCCTTTGGCGATAAGTTCCCCATATTCCAAGACGACCGGCTTCGAGAATGTGACTACGGCGCATTTGAGCACCGGCCGAGTTCACAAATTGAAGCGGAGCGAGTTAACCGCATAAACCAGCCATTTCCGGGTGGCGAAAGTTATGAGCAACGCTCAGAACTTATGCGTTCATTTCTTGAAGAGTTACTGCAAAAATATGACGGGAAACGCGTTTTAATAATTGGCCATCGAGCTACTCACTATGGTCTAGAAAGATGGGTTGAGCATAAAACCCTAGAAGCAATTGTTCAGGCCCCATGGCACTGGCAGCCGGGCTGGACGTATAAACTGCAATCAATGTCTATGAAGACCATTGTGACTCCGCTTCGCCACTCCGACCACGAGCACGCCATTGTCGCTTTGTGGTCCAGCGCAACGGTGCGCCAACTGGCGGCCATCCAAAGCCAGCTGGTGCAATTGTTCGGCGGCGACATATGGCTGCAGCAACCGCCGGCGCTGCACGGCACGCTCATGGAAATTATTTGTGACGCGGACTACGGAGACCGATCCCGCGAGCAGCTCTTTAAAGAGTGGTACGCGACCCACAACCAGACGGTCAAAGAGGTTTTGGCCGGTTTCGCGCCATTCGATATTACGTTCACTGAGCTGCTGGTAAGCCCGCGGGCGATTATCGTGAAAGCGGCCGATCCACAGCCGTTTAACGAAATCAGGAAAGCGCTGCTGACCAAAACGACTCTGCCGGAAGGCACCAAGCAACCGCCGGAAATTACGCATTCCACGCTGGCGCGGTTTCATAAGGCTATCGATCTAGAAGAAGCCGCGCGCCGAGTTGCGAGCATCAACGTGGATATAACCGAGCGTATCACCGGCTTTGCGCTCGTCAAGGATTTGGGGCCGCCGGATTTCAACGGTACGCCGACGCAGTTGTATCCGTTACGCATCTCGCTGTAGCAGGGACCGGAATCGACGCTGCTGCGCGTGGTTTTTTGCGCCGCGCTGCGTTATGCTGAAGCCATATGCCAAACACAAATAGAAAAATCGGCTGGGCACTCACCTTTGTCTGCGCGACTCTTTTGGTTATTGGTGTTGGGGTGAATGAAAAGTCACTCTTTAAGCCCATTCCGACCACGGTACGTACGCAAGTAACTGAGCAGGGCGCTGGGCCAGGCGCGGGCACCTATACGATCACGCGCGAGACCAAAACTGACAAGCCAAATCCGTTTGATCGCCCGGTAAAAGCGGGCATTATCATCGTTTGGGCTATCGCCTATATCGGGTTGCTTAGCACGCTCGTACGCAATATCATGGTGCGGATCCTCCTGCTGCTTTTGAGCATACCGCTGCTGTTCTACTTTTTGCTTGCGGCCTCTTTCGCAAAGAATTTTACCGGCTAAACGGCGTTTTTCGTCGAGTTCAAAGATGCCAAAAGGTGTGGCCTTTTGTGTGTTTGTCGTGGTGGACAACTTGACCAGATTTTTTTCTCTGCTACTATTGAGTCAACTTCGGGAGAGGCACCTCTGGGGCCACGGAGTACGGTCAACTATCCATAACGTGTAAAGCGATCGCTTGAGGAGCGGGCCACGGCCACTCCGGGCGATTCCAGCAAAGAAGCGAGCAATGGGTATCGAGCGCGGCGCGGGGGCGACTCCGCAAGAAGAGCTAATCATAGCACTCAACGGCGGGCTGTATGACTCCGTGCTGCCTGTGGCGGCCCAAAACCTCCGCGGCGGTCAATCTCCCAGCTATCTTTCGGTGGCACGCCCCGATGCCTTGTTTGGATTTGCCGAAGCATGGCAGCAGGCCGATCCGGTTGGCAAGGACGCCGACCCGCAAGACTACAAGACAAACCTCTTTGACGAGCAGTTGCCGCCGGCGCTGCGCGGCGATCCGGCGGCCATCAGCGAATTGCCAAAGCTGGCGACCAGCGTCGGTCGGCTTAGTTTGGCCTTGCAGTTAGTGCTCGATAACCGCGGTGCGGTCCAAGAGTGGCGCACCGGCCGGCAGTATTTGCAGTATGCCGGTTCGTTCGACCCGCAGCACGTCGGGCACCGCCTGGCGGTGGCGTCTGGGCTTGACGCCGCCGGCGCGCAATCGAGCGCATTAGTGCAAACGATGGGCGGGCATCCGGTAAAAGCCGACTTCAGCCGGCCGTACGATGAGCGTTATGCGCAGTCCGAAGCGCGCTTTTACATGAGCCCATTCATCGACAATGCCCGCGTGACGCAAGTAGACGTGCCGGCCGGCACCGGCTTGGCCAGGACCGGCCTAGAACAGATGCGCCTGCTGGCCGAATTCTGCGGCGATGACCGCCTGCGCTGGCTGATCGGCAGCGACAAGTTTTTGGCTGACACGGCGGGCATCCGGCAAGGCAAGCCCCAGCCCAAAGCAGCAGCCCGCTTTGCCGATCCGCGCCTGCACGCCTACGTGCTGCACCGCCAATCCGACCCGCTGTCGGCGCTCGAAAACGCCATCGACTACATCGCCGGCAAGTTCGGCACGGCCGTAACGCTGGTACGCGAGCGCCCCTACGACTGCGCCCCGGCCTCGTCGACCAGCATTAAATTGTTGCGCGCCCAAGGCCGCCAGGCCGAAGCCGATCACATGGAACTATACGAGTTGGCGAGATGATTGAAGCGTGCTTTTTTGATCTGGACAAGACGGTGATCGATGAGCAGGGCCGCTTGTACGACGGCCTGGAGTCGCCGCTTGATCTGAGTCGCCGCCGCTTTGCTATGACTATCCTAACGGCCCGCGGCGGCCCGCGTTTCAGGGAAGCGGTGCGGGAGAACCCGGCGCTCACGGTCACGCCCGGTATGCCGGTGGCGCTCGAAAACGGCGCCCGCATTGTCGATGACACGGCGTCGCGAAACTTGGCTTACCAGCCGCTATCCTACGACGAGCGAGCCGCGGTGCTGGATTATATCGTTAGTCAGCCGCCGCTTCGCTATGTGGCGTTCCATCCGCGCGACCCGCAGGCCAAAACGGTGTTGTGGTCGCCCGATCCGGCGCAAGCTGCCGGTCTGCACGCCGCCTATTCGCACAACGCCGATGTGTTTACGAGCGAACTGAGCGGTCTGTTTCGGGCCATTGCTCGGCACGACCCCTGCATGATTACCTGCCGGACCAACGGCGAGCCGCCGGCCGATTTGCCCCAGGACGTGCAGTGGTACACCAGCGGCAGCACCGTTAACTTCATACCCGCCGAAGTCACCAAGGGTACGGCGGCGCTGACTATCGCCGACACGGCAGGGCTGCAGCTCGACACTATCCTGGCCGCCGGTAACGACGCCAACGATCTGCCGGTGTTGCAGCTGCCGGGACTGGCGTGCCCGGTCGCGGTCGGCCTGCAACTGGCCGACATGCGCGGCCAGCTGCCGCCGCATACCGTCTACCTTCCCCAGCCAGTTCAGCTGGGGAATTTTGTCATGGGGAAGGTGGTGCAGTCATGAATATCGCGCTTACCGGAGCAACGACCGACTTGGGCAAGTCTATCTTGACCCATTTGTCGCGGACGCACACGATAGGCATGCTTACCCAGCCAGGGTTTACCTATGATGCGGCCATCCTGGGCCGTTTTTTTAAAGATAAGGATGCGCTGGTGCACTGTGCCGCCGAGCTGGACCTCACGCCGAAGAAGCTGGAGGAGTATGTGGCCATTAACGCACTGCTGACCGGCTTGCTGGCGTCGCTGTCCGCTCGCGCCCCGCGGCCGCCGAAGTTTATCTACATGTCTTCTGCCATGGTATACCAACTGCCGGATGACGACGCCATTACGCGGCTGGCGCGCCAGTTCGCCGTTTTTTGCCAGGAGGCCGCGGCGCGCGACGGGCAATGCGATCTCTTGCGGCTGGCGCGCCGGTTCATCGCCCAAAACAATTGGTTCCCGTTTGCCCGGTACAACGGCTATACGCTCACGAAATACCTTGGCGAGGCAGCGGCCTTGGCGCTTCCGGGGGCGGCCGTTTTGCGCGTTAGCAATGCCTACGGCCCGGGCTATGATGATCCGCGACTCATACCGCGGCTGATTATGGGCCGGCTAACGGGCCGCGGCGCGTCGTACATCAAAGAGCGGCGCGATTTTGTGTACTGCGAGGACATCAACCGATTAGTCGGCGCGGTGCTAAAGCGGGACATCGCCGGTGTTATCGATTGCTGCTCAAACGAGCTGACATCCGTAAAGCAAGTGCGCGACACCATCGTGCGCCTGACGCCGACCGCCTACGGCAAGCTGGTTGGCAACCAAACAGCACCCAAGGTTTCGCACGGGACGCTAGCGGCACCGGCGGACGCTAACTTGCCGGATATCATCGGATCACCTCAGCCATTCGGCGAGGGCTTAGCGGCGACGTTGCTGTACCACAAGGCGCAGTGTTACC
>DASVOI010000032.1:0-31847 GCA_036383395.1 Saccharimonadales bacterium (SeqCode) | reverse complement strand
CATGAGCGAACTCTATGGCCGCCTGGCCGCCGCCGAACACGGCGTGGAGCTCACCTATGTGTCGCGCTTTACGCCAGAAACGTACGAGACTGCCCTGCTCCATAAGTTGGAATCCAGCACCGAGTTGGATGTGCTGCGCGGCTTTACGGCGTACGGCCCGCACCGCGACGATTTAAGTGTGCAAATTGACGGCCACGAGGCGAGCAGCGCCGCTTCTCGCGGCGAAACCCGCACGCTGGTGCTGGCGCTCAAGATCCTTGAGCTGCAGTTGTTGGAAGAGCTGCGCGGCGTCCGCCCTATGCTGCTTTTGGACGATGTCTTTAGTGAGCTCGACGCCAAACGCCGCCAGGCGCTGACGGCGTTTGTGTCCGATTATCAGGCGTTTATCACCACCACCGACGCCGATCTCGTGCTGCATCACTTTGCCGGTGCGAACATCATCACGCTCGGCGCTAAGTAACTACTGCGTGTTGCCCAAGGGTTGGTAGACGATATTCATGGTGTCGGGATTGCCGCCGGCGTCCCTGATCCAGGCCAGGGCATCTGCCTTGGCCGTGTCGGTGTCGGCGCTGATGTAAATGCCGGGCTGGTCGGGATATTTGGCGTCTTTCGGGGTGGCGCCAGCGTCAATTTGATATTCAAAGCCCGGCCCAGTTGACGGCAGCTGTTTCACGAATGGCTGCGCGGCGGCCTTGCGGTCGGCGTCCTGGGTTACGGCCTGGCCAACGATACCTTCGATAGAATATTTCTCTTTGGGATTGTCGTTGAGGTATTTAGTGCCTGCAGCGCCGGACGGTTCAAGGTACACCAAGAGGTCGACTGACTTCCCTTCTGCCGAGAAGTTGCCGCTCTTGCTGGTGAAGCCGTTGAAGCTCGCTTCCCAGCGGTGGGTGCCGGCAATCACGTAGAGCGTGCCATTGGTGCTGACCTTTTTGCCGTCGACTTTAAGGGTGATTTTAGAAGGCGCGGCCTGGACGTTGACCTTTACTTTGCCATGGTGTTGGATGGCGCTCAAAAGCGATAAAAAGATGAACGCCACAACTACCACGACCGCGATAATGATCGGTAGGGCGAAGCGTTTCCATTGCGCTGGTTCCTGCTGCATTTTGAACTCCTTGCCTGTTATTGAATCATTTTGAAGACCGCGAAGTGCTGGCCGCCGCTATCTTGCTCGAAGTTGGTTGCCTGGGGAACGTGGCCATGCCAAGAGGCGCTCGCGGAATTATAGGCATTTTTGTCCCCCCACTTGCCGGTGAACAAGTAGGTATGCCCCACCCCCGAGGTGGTAACCATAATGTCTCCCGGTTCCATATTGTCGCTGGCGTTTTGCGGGTCGGTGGTATTTTTGCCGTGCACACGTTGGTATTTTTGCGGATGGCTTAGCAGATAATTTAGCTGGATATCGGTGCCGCGTCTGGGGTAGTTTGGATCTGCCCCGCTGGATCTCATGGTGGTTGCCACGAACACACCGCAGTCGCTAAATGGCAGGTCGTCGGCCGCGTCGGACGCGAAGCCGGCTCCGCCCTTAGATGGCTCAACCTGCTGGTAGAGGTCGGTAGCATTCGCCTTGTAGGGGCCATGACCGCCCTGCGGCCAAGCCAGGCGCTCGGCTTGTGCGGCGATGCCCTGGGCATTGCCGTTGTTCTGGGCGCAGTCAGATGTCTGCGTGGTGCTGGCGGCGCCAGTGTCGCCTTGCCGGCGAGGTACGGCGGCTTCAATGCCGTCAATCAGGCCCTTGGCGTACTTTTGCTTATCGGCGTCGCTTAAGCCCGACATGCCTGCGCTGTGACCGCCGGCTTCGTTGTAGATCCACGGCACGGTCGAGAATAGTTGCACCATCCAGATGCTGCCCGGCGACGGCAAACGGGTACCGATGTCGTTGGTGGCGTCAGTGGTAAAGCGTACGGAGTGGCCCTCGTCGGTCTGGCGGGCGGCGACCATGGCTTGAGCGGCCTTTTGGCTGGCGGCAATTGCCGTTGGGCCGGCGAAGATACCCACCTTTTTGCCGCCTGGCGTCTGGCGGTACTGTCCTGCTGCCTGGGCGTACACGATATTGTTGGCGGTATTAAACGGTTGCGCGGCGTCATCGTGGATGCTGACCGCCAGTGCGGCGTGATTGTCGATGGCTATCTGCGCGCGTTCGTGCAGGGTTACGTAGGTCTGGTCGAGCCTTCCAGATATATCCTGTTTGGTCATTATAACCGTATAGCCATCGGCGACAAGTTTGTTGCGCACAGTCTGCGACACGTCCCACACGTCTTCGAGTTCGGGGTGGTTCGGGTAGTCTTGGTCGATGAGCCCGGTATCGTCGGTCACCGAGTGTAGATCGCTAATGTGTCCAGGGTCGAGCACGATGGTGTATGTCCCGTTTGTGGTGCCGATATCGCAGCAGGTGGCGTTCGCGTCGTTGGTGCCGTTGGTGTTCTGGGAGGTGGTGCCCCCGCCGCCGTTCGGGTGGTAGGTCAGCTTGGACGCGTCGGTTTTATTCTTGGGATCGCCGGGCGCGCCGCGCATCACCAGCGACGCCTTGGTGTCCCAGTGTGAGGTAATGTCCTTGGCCAAGTTGATGTAGTTGTTGTAGTACTGCGCTGGGTTCTGCAGGGATGCTGTGGCCCACTCTGCGTTGCCGGTAGTTTCCTGGAAGTACGTGAGCGTATGGAAGAATGCGGCCACATTGGAATTCGGATCGGTCAGCACGTTGCCAAGGCGCGTTTGGAAGTGTGAGTCGGGTGCGCCGGCCATTACCCGGGCGTTGGCCTCGACGCCGGCATCAAACGACTTGAAGGCCTGCACACCGCTCGTGCTGTGCGCTGTGGCGAGGAGGTCTGGATCGTTATAACCGGTGTTAAATGGATTCCAGAAGTCGTCATTGGTGATGCCGCCGCCCTCGCCGTAGGCGAATGTCACCAGGGCGATGACATGATCCTGAGTGACGGTATTGCTGGGATCAACCCCGCGTTTGACGGCGATGTCGCGCAGGAGTTCAATGGCGAATTGCTCAAGAATATATGGCGGATTGACGCCGTCCTTGGAGCTGTCCCAGCTGCCCTTTGGCGCATCGATGTTACCGTTTTGGACGGCGGCGGGTTGCGTGCACGGGTCATCAATGAAATCGATGTCTAGATTGGCGTAATGCCAGCGTTCTTGGGCGGTCAGGGCAGCTACTGGCGAGCCCGACACCGCAAGAGTGAGAACACTGAGGAAGGCGCTGACGATAAATGCTAGACGTTTCATGGCAATCCCCTCCTAGTGGGCAAACTCCGGGCATTGGTTATTCGGGTCAAGATTGCAGTTTAGACTGCGGATAATGGTGCTGTCGGCTTCACAAAGGTTTGGCTCTTTGGTTGGGTCGGTCGTCGGGCATTGTATGTTGCTGCTCTGTTGCTGGCGCACCTCGGGAGCGGTATCCTTGTTTTGGTCTTGCGGCAGCACGCCAAACCATTGCACGCCGGCGGTAGTCGACATTTGGTCGATGGTCATGGCCCGTGCCTTAGGCGAGAACGCGCTCGTCAGTGACGACGGCAACCGCGCAACTTGGCCAAACAGCGACGCCATAACCGAGCCGGGTTTCATGTCGGCTGGGGCTGAGCGGATAATGTTGCTCGTTATTGACGTGGCGATATCCGGCGAGAACAGGCGTTGCTTCAGCGGGGTTTCTGCCATGTCTTGGGCATGTTGCTGGTCAAGATACCCGCCCAAGAACAGCCCTTGCTGCTGCGTCAACGCCTGACAGCCAAGGAAGAAGTGACATTGATAGTTGAGTGCGACCGCTGCTCCGACGAAGATGTTGTTCATCATCTCCGCCCCCTTGGCAAGCGGATCGATACTTATTCCGTAGAGGTCCATAATAACCTTGACGGCGAATTTGGCCAGTTCCTCCTTCCAGTTATCACCGAATATGGCTTTCATGGTTGACTCCCACGCGGCCGTAAAGCCAGTGATGCGCAGCAGGAAGCCGATGAAGTCGCCGCCCAGATTTCCAACCAGCTTGAATAGCTTGCCGACTGTGTAGTACCAGGCTTCTAAGGGTCCGCGGATGATCCAGCGCACACCGAAGCTGTTATAGATGTCGTTTATAACCGCGCCAACATCGTCGTATTTATCGCTGCCCACCTTTGGTTTGACCTGCACGCCGTAACCGGTCTTGTTGTCGTACATTAAGTGATACGTTTCGCCCTTCTCTGCACCGGCAATCTGCTGGCTCAGCGCGGTCAGCTGCGTCAGGGCCATGCGGCCGGCCTTGGCTTGATCGGCGTAACCGACCCACGCGGTGTAGATGGCGCCATACACGTTTTCTTTAATAATGACCGGTATGCGGTATAGCAGGCCGTTAGCCAGGGCGTTGCCAATGGCGTGCTGCAGTGTTGCCAGCAGGTCAATCCACCCGATGTAGGGGATGGCCGCCGTGGCAGTTTTGGCTGCCGCCGCGCCAATTACCTTGGCCAAAACCTTTTCGATAATGCGGCTTACGAAGCCGCCTTCGCGGTCTTTTACGGCCTCGGTCTTGGCTTCATCTTTTGCGGCGGCAACTTCGTTTTTCACTTCGTCGGAGCTGCCATTGGCGAGGTCTTGTTTGGCCTCTGGGGTGTTCGGATCGGGCACGGTGGCGCCGGGGTCTTCTTGCTCGAAGACGTCGCAGGCTTCGCCGTCAAGTGTGCATGTCAGGGCGTCGCCGAGCACATCGACGCTGCCGGCTACTCCTTCGTCGATTTGTTGCGCGGTCAGATTCTCGACGTCTTGCGTGGCATTTTGAGCGGCCGTTTTAGCCTTATCTTCGACCGGCTTCGGCGTGCCGTACGACCCTCCTCTCAGAAATCGCCGTTTAAAACTTTTTGCTTCAATGGATGCTTTATGGAATCGCGCCGCCGGCAGCACTGTTTTTAGTATCTGTCTAAAATCCGATTTGGTCTGAATGGTGCCCCTCTCTATGATGGCCTGCACCTCCTCGTAGTTGCGCACGCCGCCTATGTCGCGCCCGTCGTGCAGCACATGCACCACATTACCAATCTTTTTAAACTGAATACCCGTCTTATCGAATATTTTTTGCTCAATGCGGCGCGATTGCATGGTGCGCCATAGGTCGCTTAAGGGACTGCCGGTAACGACATACTGCGTGGTGTCCTTCCCCGCCTTGGACAGCAGGTAGTTGATGATCATGCGCTCGGCGCGGTGCTCGACGAGGTCGTCCACTTCTTGGCCAACCTTGCCACTGACGTCGTTTAGCAGGGCTGGAATGCGGTAAATCGGACTAACGATCATGAGCGAAATAAGCAGTCCGGCAAAGCCGCCCACGCCCGCGCCAGCCAAAAGCTTGCGCCGGCGGTTGACGCCCTTAAGCCGTACCATAAGTTTGTTGCCGCCCTGGCCCGTGCCGTCCGGGCTGATGCCGGCAGCTTTATAGAGGCCGCCGATTTGGTCATTGTGCTCGGCGCCGCCCAACTCGGCCGAACCGAGCGCGCGGCCCGCGGCGTTGCCGCCACTCTCTTCATTTTTGCCGACCAGACTGAGCTTGCCTTTGCCCGGTGAACTTTCACCGCCGCCTTCTAGGGCCCGCAAACGCGGGCGGACGCCTTCTTGGGCGGTTGTGCCCTGGTCTTCGTCCATCGGCGACGATGACGACGCTAAACGGAGATTGCCGCGCTCGGGCGTGCTTTCACCGCCGCCTTCAATACCCCGCAGCCTCGGTCGTTCGGCAGGGTTCTGCTGTTCCTCGTCGTCAAACTGGGAGAGTTGTCGCGCAGGCTCGGCCATATGAGTTTATTTTACACCCCCGGGTATAGTTGATTGTTCAAGTCGATGGTCCCTTGTACTTGGTTCATGTCGCCTTGTTGCATCTGCGAGACTTGTTGCGGATTGGTGGTGATCAGGCCGGTCTCGGTCGGACTGGCAACAACCTGAATGTGCACGTGGTTTTGCCCGGCAAAGAACAGGCCCTGCCCCACCGGGAACTGGCTGAGACGCTTTTTTTCTTCGACAGTCAGCTTAAAGACATCGGCGAGCACATCAACAGCACTTGGGGACTGCTTGAGTAAGAACTGCATAGAAGCGTTAGCCACCACGGCGCGGCCCATGCGCGAGCCCATAAAGTCTTCGACGTCCTGGGTAATGGTGGTGATGCCCAGGTTGTACTTGCGGGCGCGTTTAGCCAGCGAGAACAAGAAGTTGGCCGAGTCCTCGTACTTCATGAGCTGCCAGGCTTCGTCAACGACCAGGATGCGCTTCTTGCGGTCGGTCTTGGTTTTATTCCAGATGTAGTTCAGCACGATGTACATGGCTACCGGGCGCAACTCGTCTTCTAGGTCGCGAATATTAAAGACAACCAGCGGGTTGTTGATGTCGATGTTGCTCTGCTGCGAGAAGATACCGGCAAACGTACCGGTAGTGTATTTGCGCAAACGCTGGGATAGCTGCGGGCCGGTGCCGCCCATGTGCAGCAGTGTGTCGTAGAGGTCGGCGATGGTCGGCGGCAGGCCTTGGTGCGTCAACGGATCGTTGGTGATGCCGGCTTTAGCGTATGTTTCGATGAGCGCGGCGTCGAGATCCGATTCTTCCACCGGCGAAAGCGCCGGCATGACCATTTGCGCGCCGCCCATCATTTGCGCCTGCGCGCCGCCCATCATGAGTCGCAGCAGGCCGTGCAGTGTGATGAGATTAGAGCGCAGCGCGTTATCGGCTTCTTCGGTATCGACGACGCGCGGCAGTTCGAACGGATTGATGCGCGTGGCACTGTTTAGGCTCAACCGCACGTAAGCGCCGGCCACAGCGTCGCACATGCGCTCATATTCGTTTTCGGGGTCGACAATGAAGATCTCGGTACCCATCATCATGCTGCGCAGCGCTTCGAGTTTCACCGTAAACGACTTACCGGCGCCAGACTTGGCGAAGACGACCGAGTTGCCGTTTTCCAGGGAGAATCGGTCAAAAATAACCAGCCCCGAGTTGTGCATGTTGATGCCATACAAAATGCCGTTGTCCTGGCTTAAGTCGGCGCTGGTAAACGGGAAGCTCGTGGAAATGGCGCCGGTCGACATGTTGCGGCGGATTTGCAGTTGGTCGGTAAACTGCGGCACGGTGCTGTTAAGTCCTTGCTCCTGCTGGGCGCTGGCCGGTTTGCTGTAAACCAGCTGCTGGCCGAGCAGCGACTCAACCTTGTGGCTGACAAATTCGAGTTCTTCCAGGCCGCCGGCGTAAATAGTGAAGTAAAAGCCAAAGCGGAAGAAGCGCTCTTCGCCCACCTGTAGTTTGTCGCGCATTTCTTCGGCGTCCATAATGGCGGCCTGCTTCTGCGGGTCGCGGACACGGCCTTTTTCGGCGTCGATTTGGATGCCGGCCTCTAACTGCGTCACCTTCTTGCGTAGGTTGTCGAGTACGACCTGGCTTTCTACCGGGTAAATAAACATCGAAACGTCCATGACTTCGTCGAGGTTGACGATGCTGCTCATCCAGCCGGTGTACAACTGGCGCGGATAGCCGTAGACGTAGTACGTGCGTGCCAACCGCGTGCCCAGGCGGAAATAATTGCTTTGCAGCTCAATCGAACTCGGCGCGATGAAGTCGCGCAGGGCGGTAATGCCCTTTTGGAACGCGGCGGCGACTTCTTGTTGTTCGCGCAGCTGCTGGGCTTGGGCCAGCGCTACGGGGTCCATCTTTTGTTTGCGAGCCATTAGTCTAACTCCCTTTGCAAGTGTGCTTGTATGGTGGCACCTTCACCCTTGGTAATGACGTCAGCGGACAGACCATCGAAGTTTTTGAGCTGCTGGCGGGTAGCGGTGTCGGGGTTATAGGTGTCGTAGTACAGCTCGATGAGCTCCTGGGTGTCGAGCGGCAACCCTTGGATGCCAGCTTGCAGCAGGCCCTGCAGCACGGCCTGTACGCGGTTGCGCAGCTCGGTTTTGGCCTTTTCCAGGTCCGCTTCGTTGATGACGACGTGCTGCTCTTTCTTGTTGAACAGGTCCACGAAGCCGGTAACGAAGTTCTTGCTCTGCGTAATCGCCTTCTGAACATCGACATGCGGGAAGTACGGCACCACCACGTAGAATTTTTTGTCCATGATGTTGGTTTGCTGGCTCAGCTGGTCGATGTAGCCGATGTAATCTTCCATGAGCATGGCGAGCAGCATGTTGTCGTGCTCGGTGCGGATTTTGTCGAGCTTGGTAATGTACGGCTCCAGGTCAACCTTTTGCGAGC
The DNA here is from genome assembly GCA_036383395.1 of Saccharimonadales bacterium (SeqCode). Lineage (GTDB taxonomy): Bacteria > Patescibacteriota > Saccharimonadia > Saccharimonadales > UBA4665 > PMNU01. The sequence continues at coordinate 23,660 of DASVOI010000032.1, read as the reverse complement.
GGATGAAGATTTGCATCGGGAAGTACAGCGAGTTTAAGAAGCCCTGGTAGGCGTATTCGACGGCCTCTTGTTCTTGCGGACTCATGAGGTCGAAGTTCACCGACTTGACCATAATGACCGAGCGGAAGCTGCCGTCGTTCATAATGACGATGCCGTCGCGGATCTCGGCGATCAGCAGGCTGTTTTGCGTGCTGTTGGGGTTGGTAGGATGCGCGACCTGCGGCTGGCCCGGCGCCGAGGCGCTTACCATGCCCTGCGGTGCGGTTGCTGCCGTGCCGGCTGCTCCCGGCTGCGGCATGGCCATGCTGGCCTGATGCACGAGGTCGCTGGCGATGGGTGCACGCCCCGGATTAACGCGCGGCTGAGCCGCTTGCTGCGGCATGGCACCGCCGGCCTGGGGTACATACGGCACTCCTGGCGGAGCCTGGCCCGGCGTTGGTTGGTTATATGCGTTTGGATTCATGCGCGCTTACCCTTCACCCCGATCAATAACTATCGTTACCCTCATATCAATGTAACTTAATCACCACTTCATCCGACGCTGCGCGGTCGGCTTCACGGGCTAATGTTGCTACATTAAGGTCGTTATTGTTGGCTAGCTGTAGTATAGCAGCCTGCTGGGTGGGTGTCACTGGCGGAGGCGTGGGAGTTTGCGGTACCTGCGGCCGGGCAATAGATGGCATGGGCGCGGACAAAGGCTGCGGTACTGGCAGGCCGTTGGCAACCGCCTGGGCGACGCTCACCGGCATGCTCGTGCCGGCCGGAACGCCGGCACCTGGCATAGCCGGCGTAGGCGGCGCTTGCTGCGGCTGTGCCGATAGCGGCTGAATGGTGTGGAGGTGGCTGTAGTATGCCGTGGTAGGCATCTCTTGGCGCTTTGCTTCTAGAGCCTGGACCAAATTTTGCTCGTCGGGCGATGGCGCGGGCGGGGCGTTCGGAATCTGGGCTTCGGTCATGCCTGGCGTCACCACCTGGGTGTTGAAGGTTACCATATTAGCTGGGATATTCGCGGCCCGGGCCGGCTGGTTTAAGAACCAGTAGTCGTTTGAGCCGTATTGGCCGCCCGGCGTGCCGCCCGTTGCCTGCCCCGCCCCTGGCGGCGCGCTGGCTGGCTGTTTGGCTGGAGCGGTTGGCGGTTCTGGTTGTGCGGTAGCGTTCTGCCGGAGATTTTCCATGATTTGCTCGCGGTGAGCTTTGGCCGATGCTTCAATCATATTGTCCACGGCTTGGGCGCGGGCATTGTTCTTTTCGTCGAGGATATCGTCGGCCGCCTGGACGTCGACATCCGACACTTGATGCGGCAACGCGCTAGCCGACACCAGACGGTCGGAGGCCGGCTCGCCCATAACCAGCGCCGGCTGCGAATACAGGTTGAGATTGGCATTTTTAATCGCCCAGCCGCGGCTGTCGATAGTGTCAGCCAGGGCGTGCAAGCGCGAACGTACCTCGGTCTCACTCAGACCGTTGGTGTAGTCCATTTGCAGCTTTTTGGGAGCTGTAATGCTTACTAGGTCCTTTGTGCCGCTTTGGTCCCAAATGCGGCGCCGCGGCTTCAGCATGAAGCGAATTTTGGCCAGTGCCCAGACTTCTGTCGGCTGATCCCTGCCCCACGGAAAGGCAAAGAAGGCGCAAATAACGGCAAACGGCAGGAAGATGGCCAGCAGGAATCCGGCATGGTGCGTGGCCGCGAAATACGACAGGTACAATGTGATAGCCGCTGTACCGGCATAGATAAATTGCCGGAGCGTCAGCGGCCCAAGCAGTTTGTCCTCGGCCTCCACATCCTGAATGACTTTATATTGTGCCATTACTATGTAGTATACCTAACTCATCGAGCCGACTGAAGGGCTAATGCTTAGCGCGTAAGCTGGGCGCGGTGATTGTTAGCTTCCCATTCTTCGAGAGTGTACATGCGGGTGCCAAGCTTGGCGTAGTCAACGGTGTAGTAGCCCATAAAGGACTTGCCGAGGGCATCGGCGTGCTTAGTGCCAAGCAGATCCTGGGCCATGACGCCGACGTAGACTTGGTCACTCCACAGGTATTGGAAACGGTAAAGCTGCATGCCATTGATGGTGCCGACCGGCTCGATGTTGCGTTTGATCCGGCGGTCGGAGCCGATGCCAGGAATTTGGCCCACTTGACCGCCTTGCGGCGGCAGCTGTCCCATTTGTTGGGCCTGGGCCATCGCGCCGGTCATGTATTCGCGGCGCATTTCCTGGAAGCCGGCGCGGCCACGCGCCGCTTCGATGGCCGCCTGGATGGTGATCTGCTTGCCGCCAATCGGGTCAGTAATTAGTTGGCTCATAACATTGTTTGCCATAATGGTGGCGTTTTGCGGGCTGATTTGGCCCATGGCGTCGTAGCGTCCGGCAACGGCGGCCAATTCGCGGTCGTGTTGCTCTTGGGCCTGGGCTTGCTGCAGGGCGCTTTGTTGCTGTGCGGTTAGGACGGCGGTCGGGTTAGCGGCTCGGGCGACTCGGGCGGCATCCAGGTGGGCTTGGAAGTTGCCCGCGTTCACGCCAGCTGCTGCGGCTGCTGCGCTCGCAACCTGTAGGTTGGCGACGCTCTCTTGCACGTTATCGCGCATAGTCCCGGCAAGGGCGCTGACGGCCTCGTGACGGCCGGCTACCACGGCGCCGGCTTGGGTGCCAAAGAGGGCTTCTTTGCGCATGCCGGTCGCTTCGTTGGCGTTCACCAGTTGTGCGTCCATGATGGTCATGGCGGCCTGTTGTTCGGTTGTCAGTACGGCGGCGGGGTTTTGAGCGCGGGCTTCTGCGGCGGTGCGGGCCACGGCGGCAATCTGCCGTTCTGCCTGAGCGCGTTGTTGGGCGGTACCGGTGTCTATGTCCATACCGGCGGCCGCCATGGTGGCCCGGGCGGCACGAGTTTGGGCGTTGTCAATCATACGGCCGCGGGCGGCTCCTTGCTGGCGGCGTGTGTACGAACGTTCGACCTGGCCGAGCAACGTACCAAAGCCCACGCCGGCGCGGTCGGCACGGTCGCCGCGCTGTTTGATGGCCATGGTTACGTCGGTAGCGTCCATGAGGCCGTCTTCCATTAGCGCGGTACCATCACCAATCATGCGCTCCCAGGTGTCTTGAGCGTTGGCACCGGTCGGGTCGGTGTAGGAAGTCTTAGAATCAAGCAATGCCTTGTAGGCCGAAACGCGCATCGCGTCGGTGCCCCACTTCGCGCCAAGCCCAACGCGTGCTTTGGCAACGGCCTGCGTAGCGCGCCGTTGGGCTTCGGCCGCGCCAACGCCGCGAGCCTGCAGCCGGGCGGCGTACTCGCGCTCGGCACGATCTTCCGTCATGCCGCGTTGCATAGCCAATTCCATCAAGTCGTCGTCGCCGCCGGCGCGTCCCTCGTCCTCCTTGATTCTTTGGGCGGCAGTCTTTTGCAGCATAGCGGTTTCGGCGGCACGGTAGCCGGCTTGGCCGCGGCGAGTCAATGAAAAGCCTCCCTGGTCTGCCATGTGGGCGCGGCGCAATAAGCCGGTAGCCAAGCGAGCGCCGGCGATTTCGCGCCTGCCTTCAACGGCTTCCTGGGTGCGGCGCTTGCGAGTATTGGCGCGGTAATCGGCCAACCCTTTGCGCATCTTGCCCGTGGCGCTAGAGGCCACGTTGCCAATCCGCCCGGCGACATTGTCGAGCTGGTGCCAGATGCCCCACAACATGGCGTAGCCGGCAATAAGAATGACGGCGGCGACCACGGCGTGGCCGTTGATGTAGGCGATCATGGCGGCGATGTGCGTCAGCTGAATAATGGCGCCCAAGATCGGCACCGATATGAGAATTGCGACAAGCGCACCAACCCAGAGGTCATATCCCTTTTTCATCGCCCAAACGCCCACAATACCATTGCTATAGGTGACATTATAACGAGCAGGTCAGCAACCACATTTCGGGCCACCAGCAGCACCCAGGCCGAGAATACGGCCAAGACAATCGTGCCGATAAGCGCCGCAATACCGCCTACACCCAGCAGCGCCAACGAGGCGATACCCGCCGCCGTGCCTACGGTAAGGAAGGTCGGAATAAGTACGGCCAAGGTGATGTCGTTGGTCGGCGTCGCGCCGATAGTGACGTTCAGGCCATGGAATGGCGCCGCAATAATTGACCGTACGGCATCAGTGGCATCATTCGATAAGTTAAATAAGAAGTCCATGGCATCCCACGAAATGGCGATGAGAATGGTGGCGATAATGAGTCGCGGCAACATCTTGCGTAACGTATAGGCATCGATCATATCGAGCCCCAGGATCTGCGAGGCTATCATAATGAGCGCGAAGATAACGAGGATGGCGTAGGCGATGTTGCGGAAGGCCGACCAAGCAATAAAGTAAGAGTTGCCCGTTCGGGCGGTGCCGCTGTCGTTGAATAACGTGTCGGTGTCTAGCTTCAGCATACCCAAGACGGCGTTGTCCAGGCCTTCGGCGGTGTCCTTCAGCAGTTTGATGGCGCCGCAGACCCAGTAGTTCAGCTCCGTGAAGTTAGCGTTGTCGCAAACCTCGTCAGTAGAGCCGCCGCTAGAGACCAGGGTGTTGGCTACATAGTCATGCGGTCCGCTGCTTTTGAGGGCCACGACCGTTATGGTCGCAGACTGGCCAGAGTATATGCTGCCGTCGCTTTTGTGGCAGTCCGGCGTAGACAGCTGTACGTCACCGGCACCAAGCATCAATACGTATGTGCCGTCGCCGCCAGTTTTTACACTGGTGTCGCCGGTATAAGTGCCATTCAGTCGCGTGACGTTGACGGTGGCGTTTGGACAGCCGCAGTTGGCGTCAGTACAGTTGGGTGTTAGCGTTACCTTGCCCTGAATACGGCCGGTGTTGTCGTCTGGGTAATAGGTGCCGTTTACAACCTGGCCGCCACCCGGACACGGAAAGCTGCCGGTAGTTGGCCCGGCTGGCCCGCCCGGACAACCAATGGGGATGTCTGGCTGTCCCCATACATCGGTGTTGGCGACGTTGAACGTGCCGTTCAATTGATTGGCGTAGCTCATGACACAAGGAGTGCTGACCGCGGTCGCCTTAATCGTGACTGTTTTGTGGTCGGCACTGGCACTCACCTGCACGGTGGCCGTACAAGTTGAAGGCGCCATGATGAGCGTTGCCGTAGTCGGATCGCCCGTTACCTGAATAACCTGGTACTCAATGACTGGGTTGGCCGGCCCCACGTTGCCGCCTTGTACGTGCAGCACGCCTTTGGCGGCCCAAGAGTATTGCTCGCCGGTGGCGTGGGCGATCGGGATGTTCGTAAATAGAGTGGCTACAATAATGCCCACAAAAAGACCGCCGCCGAGTTGCCAGCGGAGATACGGGCGCTTTTTACCCGCTGCGAATAGCCGCGCCGCTGCACGTCGCGCCAACCCCAACGTAGTCCTGGAATGTGACACTGCCATTTCTCCAATTGTAGCATAGTCAACATTGAGCGCGCCAAGTACAGTCATGTATAATTGGGCCTAAGATGCGCATGATTTCTCGCTTTAATCGGTGGTCGGGGCTCGCCCAAAGCGGCGCCCTACTCGCTGCGGTTACCTATATATTGCAGCCAGTGTCGGCCAGTGCCGCCGCGGTCAAGGTTTGCGCCGCCGCGGGCGACGCGTGTTCTAGCTTTATTAATAAGTACGTGCAGCCTGTTATCTTACTGCTGACCGCCTCCATTGGCGTGTTCGCGGTTATATCATATATTGTGGCTGCCATCCAGTACTCATCCGCCGGCGACGACCCCAGCGCCGTTAGCAAGGCCAAAAACCGTGCCTTCAAGACCACCATCGGTCTGCTTGCTTATTTTTTCCTGTTTGCGTTCCTTAACTTCTTGGTCCCGGGAGGACTATTCTAGGCTATGCAATTCGTCTTGCAACTTTTTCATAACTTTGGCGCCGCCTGCGCCGAAAAAAGCTTCTTCGGACTGCCGACCTGGTACCACTATTTGAACGTGGCTGGCAAAATGCAAATAGACAGCTCCACCGGTCGCTGCGAGTTCGTCACGTTGCGGGCCGGTTTCAAAGTAAACGACCTGGCACTTATCGGCCTGGCTGTTATTGATATTCTGCTGCGTGTCGCCGTGTATATTGCCATCGGCTACTTAATCTATGGCGGCTTCCGTATGATCACCGCCCAGGGCGAACCTGATAGCGTCAAGCGCGCCCAGCAGACCATGTGGAACTCGCTCATCGGTTTAGGTATTGCCCTGGCGGCTGTCGGCGGCGTGTCATTTATAGGAAACGCAATCAAGTAATATGAATAACCTGCTCATTTTCTTTGCCCAAAACCTGAATGTGCCTATTCCCGGCACGGGCGCGAGCACGCCGCAAATCCGCACTATTATCAACATTGTGCTGAGCATTGCCGGTGCGGTGGCACTTTTGGTTATTACTATGGCCGGCTTCCGCTATGTGACGTCGCGCGGTAACCCATCCCAGGTGCAGCAGGCACGCGACGCCATTATCTACTCGCTCATCGGTTTGGTGGTGATGATGTCCGCCTTCCTCATCGTTAACTTTGTGGTCTTTAAACTGAGGTAAATATATGAGTCAATGGCGCCGTCTTATCGCTCCCCTCCTGCCGCTCGCGGTAATTTTGGCCGTGGCCGGTGCTGCGTTCGCTTTGCCGCATGCCGCTCACGCCCAAGGCGTGTTTGACGTCTGCAATCAGGGAGGCGCCGGCGGTTCGTCTATCTGCCATGCCAACGGATCGAACAACCTGAGCGGGCCGAACGGTATCATCATTAAGGTGGCCAATATTTTCGCCTTCGTGGGCGGCGTAGCTGCGGTTATTATCATTATGATCGGCGGCTTTATGTATGTGACCGCTAGCGGCGACGCCGGCAAGGCCAACTCTGGCCGCAACGCCGTGGTCTATGCCTCGGTCGGTCTGGTCGTAATCGTGCTTGGCCGCACCATCATCGGCTTTGTAATAACTAAGTTCAAATAAGGATAGATATGAAAACATTGAAGCGATACGTGTACACATTTGCGACGGCGCTGACGTTGGCCCTCAGCGTTGCCTTTCCTGTCATGCTGCAACATGTCGCGGCGCAGACGCCTGCCGACGAAGTTTGTGCGGGCATCGCCACCGCCTCCGGCACCGGCTGTAACGGCGATAATACGACGCTCAACAATGTTGTGGCCAACGGCGTGAACATTCTGAGCGTGGTCATCGGCATCGTGGCCGTCATTATGATCATGGTTGCCGGCTTCAAGTACATCACCGCTGGCGGCGACGCCGGGCAGATCGGCAGCGCCAAGAATACGTTGGTTTACGCCATTGTTGGTTTGGTCATCGTTGCCCTGGCGCAGTCCATCGTACACTTCGTTTTGCACGCCGCCACCACTCCTCCTGCCCCGCAAAAAACGGGCAAGACAACCTAGCCGTGTCGGCGGCCGAAACGTTGCAATTGTTGCATCGCGTGTGCTATAACGTAAGCAAAAGCAGTCAATGAAAGGACGAAAAGCATGTTCAAAAGTTTGCGCAAAATTATCGTAACCGCGGGGACGGCTCTGAGCCTTGCCATCGCACCGGCCGCGCTTATACCTGCCGTTGCTTCAGCCCAGGATAACGCTAACGTAAACATCGGTAACTGTTTGTCTCAGGGCTCTGGTCTGACCACCGGAACCGGTAACACCTGTACTGCTGGTGACACCGCAACTGGCACGCAAAAAATCCAGGACATCGTCACCCTTATCGTAAACATTTTCTCGGTCATCGTTGGTATTGTCGCCGTGATCATGATCGTGGTCGGCGGCTTCAAGTACATCACCTCTGGTGGTGACTCGGGCAACATTACCAGCGCCAAGAACACCATCGTCTACGCCGTGATCGGTTTGGTCATCGTAGCTCTGGCCCAGTTCATCGTGAAGTTCGTGCTGAACAAAGTCACCACTGCTGGTGGCGGCGCTTAGTCTCCAAGCGAACCAAAAAGGCAGCCCGGGCAACCGGGCTGTTTTCTTTTTACCCCTTGCCCCTGCCGGCCAATAAAATACCGCCGCGGAAATTCCCGGGCGGTATTTTGTAGACGACGTCGGCCGTCTACAAGACTTGAATCTTTTTGACCGTGTCTTGCTTGACCTTGGCGAAGCTGATGGTGAGTACGCCGTCCTTTAGAACGGCTTCAATCTCTTCCTCTTTCACCGGTACCGGCAAGGCGATGCTGCGGGAGAATTCGCCCCAGTAGCACTCCTGCACGAAGTAGTTCTCGACATCGTCTTCATTGCCGGCAGACAGTGTGCCGCGAATGCTCAGCGTGTTGTCGGAAATACTGACGTCGAGGTCACTCTTGTTAACCCCTGCCGTGCGAGCCTTTACTACTAGTTTTTCACGTGTTTCGTACACGTCGACTGCCAGTTGGCCCGGCAAGTCGTCACTTTCATCCCACTCATCCGATGCGACAGCCGGTTGGGCCGCGGCAGCAGGATCTGCGGGTGCGGCTGAGTCGTCGTCGCCCAAAAAGGCAGCGGTTAACTCATCCTCTTCCATCAGCAGGTCGTCGTCGCCACTGTTGCGTCGCGCCATAGTTGTTACCCTCCAGTATTTTAGTAGATGCTTCGGTGTTCAAGTCTTTGTGTTTAATGATAGTATAGCTTACGTCATAAATGCCTTGCAACCGCAAACAGAGATATTTACAACACAATAAATACAACATGAGCGTTTTTGAACAATTTTTGCGTTTTATCGCCCCTCACTCCTGTTTAGGCTGCGGCGCCGAGGGACGGTTATTGTGTTCGGATTGCGCCGCCCTGCTGCCAACCGTACCTTCGCGGTGTTATCGCTGCCTGTTGCTAACAAAAAATTACGCAGTATGCCAAGATTGCCTTCCCAAGAGCGCGCTGGACGCCGCGCTGCCCGCCACAACCTATGACGGGCTGGCCAAGCAGCTCGTCCATCGCCTTAAGTTTGAGCGAGCAAAAGCGGCCGCGGCCGACATTGCCACTGCCTGTGCTGGGCGCTTCCCATCCCTAGAGGCGACGGTTATCACGTATGTGCCGACCGCACCGGCGCGGATTCGTACTCGCGGCTATGACCAAGCGGCGCTCATTGCCAAGGCGCTTGCCCGCCGCAGCGGCCTCCCCTGTCGGCCGCTGTTAGGGCGCATCCACGCCGCCCGGCAAGTGGGCAGCGACCGCAAAACTCGCCAGCAACAGATACAAGACGCGTTTTACCTGCGCCAAACGCTGCCGGCGGGCAGCCACGTTCTGCTTGTTGATGACGTCCTTACAACAGGAGCAACCTGCGAGGCGGCCGCCAGTTTATTAAAAAGTAATGGCATTTCGCGGGTTACGGCGTTGGTGTTCGCCGTCGCCGAGGCCAAACAAAAAGCCCGCGCAGACGGGCTATCGGAATAATTATGGCGGAGAGGGAGGGATTCGAACCCTCGATAGAGTCGCCCCTATACTGCATTTCGAGTGCAGCGCACTAGACCAACTATGCGACCTCTCCGTACCCGCTCTATTGTAACAGATCAGACCAGGGGCGCGGCAAGTGATTGGTGGTACAATGCAGGCAGAGCCTAAAAAGGAAAAACCATGGAAAACGAAAATTCGCCCGTGCCCGACAGGAGCAAAGTGCAAAGCGTATACCCTCCGTTGGCGCCGCCCCAGCCAACTCAGCCGCCCCAGGCGCCATTGCCCGCCAACCGTCCGGCCGCAGACGCGGGCGATACGTTTCAGCAAGCCTCAGCTGATTTTACCGACGCTGCCGTGATTATTACCGGCGTGTTGTCGGCTACATCTTTCATCGTGGTTGCCTACTTTGCCAAAAACGAAACCGTGGCGGGCGTTATTAGTATACTGCTGGCGTTGACCGCGATGGTTTTAGGCGTGCGGGGCTACCGTACCCGCCAGCAGATGACACCGCTGGTGGTGATCGGCCTGTCGGCCGCCACATTTACGCTTTTGTACGCGGCAATTATCCTTATTGCTCGCGCCATGGTGCACTCGATCCCCTATTACTACTAGTAGAAGTGGGGCGATACGTCGCAGAACTTGGTGCTGGACGGCCACACCTTGGCTTTTGCTTTCTTGACGAGCTGCTGGGCGATTCGCCCCTGGATAGCGATGAGATTGCCCCCGCCGCCGGTCCCCACGCCGGCGTCATTCACTCCTATCACTTCACCGTTTTGATCAAGGACCGGCCCGCCGGAGCTCCCGGGGCCCAGGCTGGAACTCAGCACCAGCGTGTTCTCGGCGCTCAGGGCGTTGTGCGACGATCGGTAGTGCTTACTTAAAATCGCGCCGCGGAAAAATTGCAGATCGCCGGCATACGGATAGCCCAGGGTGATACTGCTGCCGCCAGCTCCTGGCGACTGCGCTCCGAACCGCAGCGGCGGGTCGGTTATGAAGGGCGAGTACAGCACGGCAATGTCATAAGTGGTATCGATCACCAGCGGCGTTGCCGGGTAGGCCCCTCGGTGGTCGCTGATGTAGATGGAGCTGGCGCCGCTGATGACATGTGCGTTTGTGACAACCAAGCCTGGCGCCGCCACAAAGCCCGATCCAAAACCCAGCCCCACACAGGTGCGCCCCGAGATTTTGACAATCGAGGGTGCGGCCCGGTCGATCGCGGCCTGGAATTCCCCCGCCCCGCTGATGTTGTTATAGGTGAGCGGATTGGGGTCGTACGCCAGGTGCAGATTGCGGAATTCGCCAGGATCAATGTGTGCCGCCAGCCGGTTCAGCGGCTCGGACTGCACAAGTTTATTCGATGCTGTAAGCACCGTTGACCCCTGCGCCTCAAACTGTACGCCCAGAATTGGGACATATATGAGCGTCTGCGAGAGCAAAATGATCACCAGAAGCGCGGCGACTATTTTGCAGGGCCAGGCCAATAATTTGTCGGCCCGAAAGCTGCGCGACATGATGAGGCGCATCTTTGCCCGCTTGCCTATCCGATGGCCGCCGGCAGCGCCAACCGCCGCTAGTCCCAGCATAAGGCCGAGTGCTGTCAGGCCCTTGGCGAGTGCCGATTCCACGCGCCCGGTAACCAACCCGGCTAGCGCCAACCCAAAAATATATCCAGCAAGCGCGCTAGCAGAGAGCAGCGCATAGTACACGGCGCTCATCGAGGCCCGAATAGCAAAGAAAGAAGCAAGCCCGAGTACAATCACCGCGTCAAGCAGGTTCATACGGCGGGCAGCGGCGCACTACTCATATATCTGCAAGTATAGCGCTTATACTTCGGCGCTTGCTAGCGCAAACAGGGCCGTGTATACCCGGCCAAGCGCTTCCTCGGCGGCCGTATTTTCGCCATGCACGAGGGCTTCGCCCACTGGCTGCCCGGCACCATCCAACTCTTGGGATGTGAGCGTTAGGGCTTGGGCGTCGACGTCATAGCGGGTCGGTGCCGCCTCGGGTTCGGTAATCGTGACCCGCGCCGCAGAGGCGTTTCGGGAGTCAACCGCCACGTGTCCCTCCATGAAGCCCGATTCGCTGACATCGCCGTCGGCCTCAAAGGGGTCGTCGTTGCCCGCTCCGCCAAGCGCCCGCAATAAGCGCAGCTGTGTAGAAATTAATTCGTGTCCGTTGGCGATGTGCGTGGCGATACTCGTGGCGCCGGGCATTTCAGCAAACTTGATTCGGTCGTGGGGTGCGGGTGTGGGGCTCGTCATGATTATATCCTCGGAATAGTAGTCACCTTTTCGCGGGTGATGATTTTCTTTAATTGTCGGCCGCCGCCCCTGCTCCGCACCATACGGCCTTCCACGCGGTATGCCGTGGCATCGAGCGGGGTGTTGGCCAGATGGTTGTCGGGATCGGCGGGATTGGGCTGAAGGAACATCATATCGCCGGTGGTGGTCTTTGAGATGTTGGTGGTTGTGTCAGCGGCGTAGACTACGACTTTGTCATCCGGGTGCGACGCTTCGGCCAGACGGACGGCGGTGGGCGTCACTGGCGCGTTCTGCGCGCCCGTGTTCGCTTGCAAGCAGGATAGCAGAATAATTTCACGTTCGCCAGTCACGCGGCTGACCTGCATGAAGTCACGGAAGATGCGGTCGATGCGCAGATCCTTAAGGGCGTACTCCGGCCGCTCGTTCTTCTTGCGTTTCTTTTGCGGATCGCTTTCACCAACGACAGTAAACGCGCCCTTGCCTTCGCCGACCTTTATCAGACCGATGCCGCCGTGGGCGGCAAATACGATACTCGCTGGTCGAACGTCCATATGCCGAACGAGAGCCAGATGGCGATATATATCTTCCGGCTTGCGCACTTCAAAGAAGAGGGCTGTTTCGTTGTCGGTTTCCAGCGTCGTGCCGAGATTGTCGAGGGCGCCGTTGTGGTCGCCGTAGGCATCGGATAGCACCAGGCGCACGTCCTTGTTTCGCAGCTTGGCAAAAAGAGCGGCTCTCTCGTCATGCTCGGCTTGATCGCGAGGGGTCTCGAGCGTAAAGAGGTGCATGCGGTGCAATTGGTCGATGGTGTAACGGTCGAAGTTCACCAGCCCGGCGCGTTCGTGCATGCGCTCCAGGTTCTCGGCGCCGATCCTGTTGGCTGCGTTTGCCATGGCTTGCATGGTGGTCTTCCATTTCTCCATGTCAACGCCGCCTTTCGGCGAGCTGAGCGGGATGATTTTGCCCTTGTCCTCGGCGCGCGTGCGCGAGTCGATGGCGAAGCGAATCATCCGTGAGAGCTGGGGCGACAGCCCAAGTACTTCCTTAAAGAAATATCGCTCAACCTGGCGGTAGGCGACCATCTTTTGCAGCGGAGCGGCCTTGGGGTCTTCGTCGATGCGTTTGGCGGATATGCTCACGATTGTGTCTGGAAATGCGGGATCAGACGCCAGGTCTTTGACGTAGTCATTTGTTTCAGCGGCCTTGCCGTCTTTGCGCCAAAATTGCATGCCCTTGAAGCGCCCGGCGGTGGCGGCGTCTGCGGCGCGTACTATTTTTTTGTACGTCAGACTGTTTGTCCGCCAGTACGTTGTGCGCATGCCGTTTTTAATAACATTGTCCAAGACCGTGCCTTCTTGGGCGGATAGTTCGGCCATGGCATCGCTGCCGGCGGCGTGCTCGATGTGCTCCCACGCAGTGGCCGGGCCGCCGAGGGTCGTATCGATGTTGTGCAGGGTGGCAAAGAGGCTGTGGAGTTCGGCTGCCGAGTACTTCCCTTCCTGCAGGATTTCATCCATGCTGTTCCAGACAACGATGGTGCGCGACTCGTAACGCAGCGTGCGCAGCTCCGTTTGACTCAGGCCGGTGACATCTAGCTTGGCGGCAAACTCGTTCAGCTCAGCGTTCAGCGCGCCAAGGCGCGTTTGCGGCTCGGCTTCGGCGCCAAGGGCCAGCCCTCCCAGTTCGGGGGCAATGTTTGGGGCTGTGTTGGCTGTGTGTATTTGTTCGGCCATTGAGGGACGCCTACTCTATATAAACATTAGCACAATTTTGACATTTTTACAATAAAAAGAGCCTCCAAAGAGACTCTTTCGGTATCAACGTGGTACACCTGGCAGGATTCGAACCTACGACCTTTGGCTCCGCAAGCCAACGCTCTATCCAGCTGAGCTACAGGTGCCCATCAGCTCCCCGCTCCGCACAGGAACAAGGCAACAGGGGTAATCATAGCAGATCTACGGTATTTTTTCCAGCCTAAAAGTGGATGTTGCGCATGAAGCGGTCGAGGCTGTCGAGGGCGCCGGGCTGCAGCGGCAAGTGGTTGGCGATAACGTCCATGATTTCGTGTTCGTCATCCGGCGAAAAATAAATGCTCAAGGGCAGATTAAAGCGCTTGAGCGGGAGCAGCGTGATGCTGGCGAACACCCCTTCCTCGATGACGGCGAACGACTTAAAGTCGCCATACGGATGAAATCGCCTGCCCACGGTAATGCCGCCGCGGTCCAGCCGATATTCAACAATGCGCGGTTTGCGCGAGGCGGCGACGCCGAACACGCTGGCCAACACCACAATGGCGACTACCGAGACGATGTCGCGAGAGATAAAGTATATGATGCCCGTCACTAGGGCGGCGATAACGATGAGCGTGACGTACCAGAGCGGATTTTTGTCGTGCGCGATAAATTCGGATGCCGACCATTCCACGGCATTCGGGTCGGCTGGCGCGGCCGGTTGGTCGCTCACACTGGTCGTGGAAGTAGCAGTAGGCGCGCTGTTGTCGTCTGCTCGGAAGTTCCAGTTACCCTTGTCCTGGTTGTCTGGTCGGTCTTGGTCACCACCTGCCATATGTAGCGTATTGTACTATGAATTTTCTCTAAGCAGAAGCAAAACGGTCCGTGGCCTTTGGTAGAATTGGCCACGAATGATATAATTACCCCTGTTAGGAAGGGTGTCCGAGCGGTCGATGGAGCTTGTCTTGAAAACAAGTGTGGGGCAACTCACCGTGGGTTCGAATCCCACCCCTTCCGCCAAGCGTCTGATTACGGTACAATACAGCGGTATTGCAGCCTGTACGGAGAGGTACCCAAGAGGCTGAAGGGGTCGGTTTGCTAAATCGATAGGGGGAAGCAATTCCCCGCGAGGGTTCGAATCCCTCCCTCTCCGCCAGATAAAAACACCCTTGGTTTTGCCAGGGTGTTTTTATTTTTAGGCTTGTTTGTCTTCGTCGTGGTCGTCGTGGCTCGGCGCCGCAACAATATGCTCGTGGCGTTTGGGAGTCTGAGCCGCGCCGGCTTCGTCCGCGACCAGACTGGGCGCTTCGCCCTTTGGCCGTTTGGTGGGCGGCATGCCGGGTTTGCCGAGGTCGATGGTGTTTTTAGGCGCCGTCACATGCAGCGCGATCAGCCCGGCCACGCCGAGCACAACAAGGCTTAGGCCGTAGATCATCCACCAGTTGCGCAAATCGTCGGCCAGCGCCTCTACCACGCGGATGAGCTGCGGTTGCACAAATGTGTTCGATGTTTGCACATCGGCAATTCTATGGGCTGCTTGGTGCAACGAGAAACTACTCAGCCAGCCGAGCACCGTGCTCAATACACCGACTGTAATAGCAATGACGCTGATTTTGCGTACACCAACCCGCCATGTGGCGGCCAAGGCTACGACGGCCGCCGCCAGCATCGCGGCCAGTACGCCGCTGGCGTACACGCCATCGTTGGCTTTGTGGTAAACGTCCGGCGCGTTGCTGGCCTGCTGATTGAGGCTCTTGCCGTTGCCGTCTTTGACGGTGATGGGCGTAATGGTGCTGTCTTTCAAAAAGTCGGCCGTGATTTGGTCGTGCACTTTGGCGGCAATGGCTGCTTTGTCGACACCGGCCGGCACGCACGTAGCGTTGTAGGCGTCGATGTCGCCGCTGGGCATATCGCCCGCCGTGCAGGTCGGCAGCGAGTTCAGGCGGTCGAGCGCATATTGCTGCAGCCCGTCGGCTAACTTGGCCTTGGCCTGCGTCAGGCTAATGGAAAATTCTAGCTTGGGCGTCTTGCCTTGCAGCCAGTTGTAGAAGCCGTCAATGACGCCCTCGGTCTGCGACTGCAAAAATTCTGGCGGGAACGAGCGCTGGATAATCTGCTGCACTTCGGGTCGCGATACCGGCACATCGCCCTGGCTTTGGGCGGCGCTCTGGTTGCCGTTGCTCTGCTCTTTTAGGATGCCGGCCACCACCGAGCTGTAAACCCCGCTGGTCCGCAGCGCCTGCTTGAGGTCGTTCGGCGTGTGAAACACCTGGTAGAGGCTCCAGGCGAAGCCAAAGGTGAACAGCGTAATAACGAGGAGTGACGCAGCTGCTGTCATGGCTGACTTGCGTAAGAATTGCATATGCTTATTGTAGCCTATTCCGGGCGGCGTGCTGGTTTTTTCGACGAAGGAGACTCAACCGAAGCGGAGCCGGAAAGTCGAGCTTTTGAGACTACAGGCTCAAAAGTCGGCTTCCCGCGCGTGAGCGGTCTCCTGAGCGAAAAAGACAGTAAGCCGTTGATAGGGCCCACCCTATGCGGCTAGTTTGTTTGTTTTTTACGCTTGAACTGGTATGATATGGCTATGGATGAGGAGAGGCTGGGCCGGCGGCTGCAGGCTGCACGGGTGCAAGCGGGGTTGACGCAACAGGCGTTGTGCCAGAAGGCCAACCTCAGTTACTCCACGCTTACTAAGATTGAGCGCGGCGCCATTAAGTCGCCATCTATCTTTACTATCCAGAGTATTGCCAGCGCCTTGGGGGTCGGGCTCGATGAACTCATGGGCGCGGCCGTCGCCGGCGGAACCACGCAGACCCAAAAGCAGCATAGCCGGAGCGGCGTCAGCTTCGTGTATTTTGACATCAACGGTTGCTTGGTGCGGTTTTTCCACGGTGCCTTTTCGCGGCTGAGCGAGCACACCGGCGCGTCGCCCGACGTCATCGAGACTATCTTTTGGCATTACAACGATCTGGTATGCCGCGGCGAAATGGATATGGACACCTTCAACCGTACGCTGGCCAAAGAGCTGCAGACCGAACCCATCGACTGGCTCCAGTATTACCTCGAGGCCGTCGAGCCCATCCCGGTGATGCACGACCTGGTGCGCTGGGCGGCGGCACGCTACCGCGTGGGGCTTTTGACCAACATCATGCCGGGTTTTGTAGAGGCGCTGAAGCAGCGCGGCCTGGTGCCCAACATTCCCTACGACGCCATTGTCGATTCGTCCCAGGCCAAGGCCATCAAACCAGAGTCGAAGATTTACGAGATTGCCGCCGAGCGGGCGCGCACCCCGGCTCCTGAAATTTTGCTGGTAGACGACTCGCGCATGAACCTCATGGCCGCCGAAAAGCTCGGCTGGCATGTCTTGTGGTTTGACGATTACCGCCCCGACGAATCCGCCCAGCGGGTGCGTGCTTCGCTGGAACCGGCGGCGTAAGTTTTAGGCTTCGGGCGGCGGCTGTTGCGATTCCCCGCCGTGGGCCAAACCGGTCGCCACGGCACCCAGCAAGCTAGCGGCGCGCAGCAGTAGCACAACATCATGCCGCGGCCCGGCCGCCTCGGCGTCGGCGCGGTCGAGGCCAGTGCGCATCTGGTAGTATTCTTTTTCTGTCCGTACACCCGCAGGGTGCAAGCGGGTTTCTAATACGTACGACGAAACAACACCCGGCCGTCCTGGCCCGTACCCGTTCTCGAGTCAGTCCTGATAGGCTTCATCGCCGAGCGCGGCGCGCATGTGCTGTTGGTCGGCCTCATTGATCGGCCGCGCCCCAAACAGGCTCATGTCACCTTTCAGGATATTCCAGAGCTGCGGGATTTCGTCGATCGCATATTTGCGCAAAGGGCCGCCAACCCTTGTGGCCCGCTTGTCGTGCGGACCGTGCCCCACGGTTTGGTGGTCGGCGGTGCCGTGCAAGGTGCGAATCTTATGGATATAAAACGTTTCGCCGCCGCGGCCTAAGCGGGCTTGGTGGAAAAATGGGTTTTTGAAATCTTCAAAGTATTTGGCGGCTACTGCCACGACCAAGGCTGGACTGGTAACGACCAGCGCGCCAGCGCTGACGCAGATATCCATGATGCGCTTGGTGCGGCTGGTGAGCCATTTATTGGGGTTGGGGGTGCGTTCGGTCATAGCTACAAAGAAAGCTGCCGCTGGCAGCCCTCGTCATTCTGAATCTGCTCTATAATACCAGACCTTGGCAGTCGGCGCACAGACCTTGCAGCTCTATTTGGTGAGCTGAAGGCAGAAAATGGTGCGCGGCCGCCAGCTTGGCAATAAGGCGCTCTAGATCGTCCTCGTTCATGGCCACGGTTTTGCCGCACTGCGTGCAGGTTAGGTGGTGATGGTGCTCGGCAAATTTGTCGGTGAGCTCCAGTTTGTACTTCCAGCCGGTGTGCAGCCGCTGCACGATGCCGAGGCGTTCAAAGACCTCCACGGCGCGGTAGACGCTGGCGCGGTCCACCTGCCCTGCCCCGTTCACTAGGTCGTGCATGCTTAGCGGTTCGCGGCCAAGCAGCGCTTCGAATACGCGCAGCCGGGCCTTGGTAACACTGTAGCCGTGCTGCTTTAACAGATTGCGGAAGGAGTCGCGGGCAGAGCTCATTTCCCTAGCCTATCATTAATTGCGACATTATTGCAATCGTAGATGTTAGCCCTTGAAGCGGACGATTTCTTGCTGGAGCTTGGCGAGGCGCTCTTCACTGTCGGCTAGCTGCTGGCGGGTTTGAGCTACGACTGCCTCTGGGGCGTTGTCGACGTAGCTTTTGTTTTTTAGGCGGGCTTCTAGGCGCTCGCGGGCTTCCGTTTCGGCCTGCTCTTGCTCGGCCAGCTTTACGGCATAGGCGCGCGCGGTGTTCTCGTTGATGTCCAGGCGGGCCTGGTATTTCGTTTGCGTTAGTTTCACGCCGCCGGCCGCGGTATTTTCTTCGACGCTGTTTAGGTTAGCCAGACGGGCGATCAGGACGGCGTTCTCTTTGATGAGCGGTGCGTTAGTGTAGTACAGCGCGCTCTTTTGCACGCCCACGGCCTTCATGATGGCGCGGGCCTCGCTCACCACTTCCTTGACCTTTTCAAAGGCACGGACGCGCTTGGTGTCGGCGGCCGGGAGGTCGTCTGGCCAGCTGCTGGTGGCTAGTAAGGTGTCTGGCGCCCACGACAGCGTCTGCCAGATGGTTTCGGTCACGAACGGCGCAAACGGATGGGCGATCTTAAGGGTAGCCTCCAGCGCGTAGGCCAGCAGCGCGCGGTTTTCCTCGGCTTTGCTGGCTTCGATGTACCAGTCGGCAAAATCGTCCCAGACGAAGTGGTAGAGCGTTTCGTAGGCCTCACTGAAGCGGTAGGCTTCTAGATAGTCGCTGATACGATCGGCGGTTTCCTGCAGGCGGCGAGTGATCCAATGGTCGGCGTCGGTGCGCGGCGCGGCGGCGGCCAGCTTTTTGCGGTCGCCAACCTGGGCTTCGACATAGCGCGCGATGTTCCACAGCTTGTTGTAGAAATTGCGGGCGCCGACAACCTTAGGCAGGCCGAATGGCTGGTTGTTGCCGGCGCTCTGCCCGGTGATGATGCCCATACGCAGGGCGTCGGAGCCGTATTCGTTCACGATGTCTAGCGGGTTGATCACGTTGCCCTTGCTCTTGCTCATCTTCTGGCCGTGTTCGTCCAGGATGAGGCCGTGCAGGTACACTGTTTTAAAGGGCACATCGCCGGTGATGTATAGGCCAAGCATTAACATGCGGCTCACCCATGGGAACAAAATGTCAAAGCCCGTTTCCATCAGGCTTAAGGGGTAGAAGTCTTTGAAATCTTGGTCGTCCTTGGCGCCGTAGTTCAGCGTGGCATACGGCCAGCTGCCGCTCGAGAACCAGGTGTCGAATACGTCTGGGTCGCGGCGGTAGGTTTTGCCTCCTACCTCAATAATTTCTTTGGCCAGGTCCTTGTCGTCGTAGATCCAGTCATCGTGGTCGTCCACATTCTGGTAGGCCGGAATCGGGATGCCCCAGGCGATCTGACGGCTAATGTTCCAGTCCTTGAGGTTTTCCAGGTAGACGATGAGCTGCTGCTTCTTGGACTCGGGGTGGAATTTTACCTTCCCTGCTTTGAGCGCTTTGATGGCCGGTTTGGCCAAGGCCTGCATCTCAATAAACCACTGTTCCATGAGCATCGGCTCAATCACGGTGTCGCACTTGTAACAGTGGCCGACGCGGTTTTTGTAGTCCTTGTCGACCTTCACCAGCAGGCCTTTTTCGTCGAGAGCTGCAACCACTGCTTTGCGGGCCTCCATAATTGTCATGCCTTCGAAGCGGCCAGTCAGGTGGTTGAGCGTGCCGTCATGGTTGATGATGCGCTTGGCCGGCAGATTGTGGCGCTGCGCCACTTCCCAGTCGTCAAAGGAGTGCGCCGGTGTGATCTTCACAACGCCTGTGCCGAAGTTAGGATCAACCATTTCATCGGCCACGACTTGCACGGTGAATGGGCCGTTCACACCTTCAATCTCCAAGACTTTGCCGACGTACTTTTTGTAACGCTTGTCGCCCGGGTGCACGGCTACCGCGGTGTCGCCGAACTTGGTCTCTGGACGGGTGGTGGCCAGGGTGAACGGACCGTACTTCATGTAGTACAGCGGCGTCGTTTGGTCTTTGTAGACTACTTCGATGTCGGCAAAGCCGGTACGGTGGTGGGTGCAGTAGTTTACCAGGCGCTCACCGCGGTAAATCAGGCCTTCGTCCCACATTTTTTTGAAGGTAGCGTAGGCGCGCTGCACGATTTTGTCGTCCAGCGTAAAGGTGTAGCGGCTCCAGTCCACGCCAGCGCCCAGGCGGCGGAATTGGTCCTCGTAGTTGTTGCGGTTTTGAGCTACAAAGTCCCAGATTTGAGAGTACAGCTCTTCGCGGGTGAAGTCGAAGCGGCTCTTCCCTTCCTTGGCCAGCTGTTTTTCGTAAACCACCTGAGTCTCGAAACCGGCGTGGTCGGCGCCTGGCAATAACAGGGCACGCTCCCCTTGCAAGCGATGATAACGAACGGAAATATCCTGCAGGCCCAGCGTGATGGCGTGGCCCAGGTGTAAGTTGCCGTTGGCGTTCGGCGGCGGAACGACGACCGAGTAGCTCTTCCCTGTCTTACGTGGCAGAAAAGCCTGGGATTTCTCCCAGAGTGCGTAGATATCGGCTTCGTATACGGCCGGCTCATACACCTTCGGTAGCTTCATAGTCGTTCCTTTGAGCTGTTAGTGATAATCAGCTTCAGCATAACACTTTATGCGTTGATTTTCCACCTCTGTTGGTTCAGAGAGGGGTTTCATGTGAAAACGCCTCCAACGCAAATAAGGCTTTTCGTGTGAAAAGCTACCTCAACAGAACCTCGGGAGCGAGGCTACAATGCTACGCTGGCACGACTCGAGCCGTACGTATGGTTGTCTCTGGTTTGGTACACTTTTGTTTTGCAGTTTTTGTTTTTGCCTGATAAAGATAGGCAAGGTTGCCCGGCTTGTCAAGCCCACGCAACAGATAAGGAAGTATTGCTTTTTTAACGCAAATAGGTTATGATTATACAGTTATTCAAAAATAAACATCTCCATGGAAGTACCCTCTCGCGCTGACCAGCTGCCCAACCTTCGCCCCATAACGTTCGACGACATGCCGCCGGCAGCCGTGGCGGCTATTGCCGAAGCTATGCCGATGCAGCTGCCGCTCTCGGCAAACGCCGCGTGCAGTGATCCGGTGGAGTTTGACCACGGGCCTGATAAAACGTACGCCCTGCGCTATGAGGCCATGGTAGGCGACGACGAAGGCGGCCAGCATCCCGAAACGGAGCTAGTGTTGGTCGACATGCAAGATGACGCAACGCCGCTTGGCGTAGGCATAGTAACCCGCGAGCAAGTACCGGCTGCCCCCGAAGACACCGTGCCGTATGTTGGCTGGACGCAAACCAGGCCGGATGCTCGAGGCAAGGGACTGGGCCTGCGCCGTCTGCGCATAATGAACGAGCTATCTTTAAGTGCGTTTGGCCAGCCGCTGCACTCATCCCTGTACGTTAACGCTATTCCGGAGTTTCAGCCGACGCCGGAGGCTCAGCGCCTGTGGGCGCGATTGGTGGCGGAGGGCGTAGCCGAACCCGTCGCTATTGGCGATAAAAACGTTTTCCGCTTCAGGGTATAGCTACATAGAGAGGTTGGGCGCACATTCCAGCGAGTACGGATCGGCCTCTGGCTGGCTCAGTGAAGCGTGGAAGCAGCCCAGAGCCGCGATCATGGCGCCGTTGTCGCCGCATAGCTTGCGGTCGGGGTACTCGATGGGCAAGGGGAGGCGTTCGGCTAGCTGCCGGCGCAGTTCGGCATTCGCTGCTACGCCGCCGCCAATCACAAAACTCTTGGGGTGAAACTCTTCAAAAGCGAGTACGGCTTTATCGACGAGGGTCTCGTAGGCCACCCGCTCAAAGCTGGCGGCTAGGTCGGCCTTTTGCGTTTCGTTCAAGAGGCCAGGCAGTTCAATGGAGGGCAGGGAAAAGTCCTTGCCAACGGCTTCTTGGGCGGTGCGCAGCACGGCGGTCTTCAGGCCGGAGAAGCTGAAGTCGTACTTTTCTTGCATACGGGCTTTGGGCAGTTTGTAGGCCGCGGGGTTGCCTTGCTGGGCAAGGACGGATACGCTGATGCCGCCAGGGTAGGGAAGGCCCAAAATTTTTGCGACTTTGTCGAAGGCCTCTCCGACAGCGTCATCTTGAGTTTGGCCCAGCAGTTTATAGTTGAAGTGGTCGTGCCACACCACCAGCTGGCTGTGCCCGCCGGAAACGATCAGACCGAGCATCGGGAACTCCGGCTGTACGGAGCGCATCTGGTAGCCTTCCAGGGTGGTTTCGGTGAGGAAGTTGGCATAAATGTGGCCTTCAACATGGTTGATGGCGTACAGCGGCTTTTTCTTGACGATGGCCAGCGTGCGTGCGGCCAGCACGCCAATCAGCAAACTGCCCAGCAGCCCCGCGCCGTACGTAACAGCAATAGCATCGATGTCGTCCCAGGTGCAGCCGGCGTCGTCCAGCGCTTGCTGAATAACCGGCATAATCGCCTCGATGTGGCTGCGTGCGGCGATTTCGGGCACGACGCCGCCGTATTGGGCGTGGATGTCCATACTGCTGGCCACAACGTTGCTCAGCAGGCGCTTGCCGTCTTTGACCACCGCGGCGGCGGTCTCATCGCAACTCGACTCAATGCCCAGAACTATCATTATTTGTAGCATAGCACACCGTAACAGATAGTACAGTTGCAATTCAGAGTGTTTTCTGCTGTAATAATAACATTATGAGCAACACCGCCTTACTTGAACCAACCGTACCTCTGCCAGCCCTCGTCCTTGAGGCCGCGGCTGCCGAACGCGCTGCTGCGCGCGTGACTGAAACGCCGGCGCAAATCCTGGCTGCCTGGGCCGCCGCCGGCCACATTGAGCCCGAACTTGCCGACTGGCCGAACATGGTTGGTGCCGAGATGGAGCGGCAGGACGTTGCCGCCGGCGGGCATAGCGTGGAATATCGCCACTCTTTGGCGCGCCTGGATATTGCGGAACGCGAAGCCAACCTTTTCCACCAGCGCCTGAGCGCCCTTATACCGCAACCGCAGCCCGAACCCGCACGGCTGCCCGAGCTGCGCCCGGCCGCGCCTCAAACAGAGATCGTAGGCACCCGCGAGAGTGGCGTGCTGCACTTCGCCCGCCGCGCAGGCGCGCTGGCCAAGCGCATCGGCAAGACAATGATGACGCCGGTGAAACGGGCCCACGAGGCCATGCCGTACGCGAAAGTCGCCAAGGTAACCGCCGCTACCGGCATGGTGGCGCTGGGCGCGACAGTGGTGGTCGGCGGTGGTTACATCATGTACGAGGGCGGCGCATTCGTTTCGCACGCAGTGGACTCTATTGTTCCGTTTTGGAACCACGTGATGCACAGCTAGCAACGGCCAGCCGGCGGGTCTGGCATAGCGGGGCGCAGAAGACTATACTCTGGGGCATGCGTACTCTTATTAAGAAAGTTGTCCCCCGTAACGTTTTTCGTAAAATTGAACCGTATGGCCGCCTGGGCGAAGCAATGCTGCGCCAGGCCCGCGCCGGCTTTCCGGCCAAAGGCATGAAGGTCATTGGTGTGACAGGCACCGATGGCAAGACAAGCACGTGCACACTCATCGCCGCCATGCTGCGCGACGCCGGCTACAAGGTGGGCATGATGACGACCATCTCTGTGGATTATGGCGATGGCAAAGGCCCGCAGCCCAATCCGTCGCGGCTAACGACGCTGAGTGTTGGATCGCTCATCGCCAAAATAAAGAAGATGAAGGCAAGTAAAGTGGAC
>DASVOI010000031.1:0-19936 GCA_036383395.1 Saccharimonadales bacterium (SeqCode) | reverse complement strand
TTAAAACGAGCGACGAGCGCGGCACGCTCCCGGGCGATCTGACCGCCCAGTTCACTCAGGCGCACATTCCACACGAACAACTGTTGCTCGAGGTCGCGCGGCTGTTTTTTGAGCAGCGCGTTGCGCTGGGCGAGCACCCGCTTGTAGTGCCGCCTGAGCGGACCGAAGCGTACATTTGTCTGCTCAATGAGGTCGTCCAAAAAAGAACGGCGCAGTTCCGGCGATCCGCTCAGCAGCAACAAATGATTGGGCTCGAATAGCACAATGGGCAGCGTGCGCTGCGGCGTCAAGCGCGACAGCTGCTGGCCGTCCATGACAAACGATTTAACGCAGCGCTCGTCGCTTTCGCACACCAATTTGACCACGCGTTCGCCTTCGAGCGTTTCGGCGTCCAGGCGCGCCCAGGATGCGCCGAAACGCACCAGCTCGCCATCCCGGCCGCGATATGAGGCGCCGCGCGCCAACACGAGCACCGCCTCTAACAAATTCGTTTTGCCGCTGGCGTTTGGCCCGACGATAATATTAACACCACCCTCCAGCTCGAACGAGGCATCGTCGTAGCTGCGAAAGTGCTGCAGCCGCAAATTGGTGATCATGCTTCTATTTTAGCTTTTTAGCGGCATGATGAGATGGACATAATCGGCTGCGGCCGGATCTTTTAACACAGACGGCTCGAGCTTGCCGTTAAAGCAGAAGCTAACTTCTTCGCCAGCCAGGGCGTGCAGGGCATCGAGCAGATAACGCGAGTTGATAGTAATAGCACCGCCGCCAGTTACCTTGGCGCCAGCCTTGGCCGTGTTCTCGCCCAGCTGGGAGGCCACGGAACGGATGCTTAGCTCCTGGGTGGCTTCGTCGACATTCAGGGTAATGCTGCCAGCACTCTCGCGGGCGAACAAGCTAGAAACCTTGGCGGCATTCAACAGGTCGGCGCGCTTCAAGACGGCAGTAGTACTGAACGTCTCGGGAATGAGCTTGCGATAGTCAGGGTATTTGCCCTCGATTAGACGAGCGACCAATTCAACGTCGCCGACACGGAAAAGCACCTGCTGGTCGTCACTAGTAACATGCACATCGTCTTCGGCATCGCTCACGATACGCAGGAGGTCCTGCATGGCAGAAACCGGCACCAATAGGTTCACTTCTTCTTTGGTGCTCAGCAGTTCTTTTTCGGCCAGGCGGTAGCTGTCGGTGGCAGCCATGTATAGTTTGCCGTCGCCAGTGTGCAGATATACACCAGTTAACACCGGACGGGCCTCGTCGGCGCTGGCGGCGATGACCACCTGCTGCAGGCTCTTCTTTAATACCGATGCAGGAACGGTCCAGCTCTTGCCCTCAGTAATGGCCGGCATCACCGGGAATTCTTCGGCAGAGACGCCGTTAATGACCGATTGGTACTGGTCGGTGGCGATATGCAGGCGGTAATCTTCCAGGTTTAGGTCGATTACGCCGGCGGGCAGGCTGCTTACAAAATCCTGCATCAAGCGGGCGGGGACGGTAATAGCTCCTTCATCGGCGACTTTTGCGCCAATGTAGTGAGTAATAGCGATATCCAAATTGGTGGCGGCGATACTGAGACGATTGTTTACCGTCTTAATAAGAACGTTAGCCAGAACGGGTAGGGTGCCGCGAGCGTTCGCTACGCGTGCTACGGTGCCAAGCGCTTTGTTAAGATTTTCCTGCGTGACCTGCAATTTCATGCACATGCTCCTCGTTTACTATAAGTAATTACGTATAAGGTTATTTGTTGTCGTAGTTATAGGGCCTGTGGAAGATGCGGATAAGTAGGCAAACAACAGGGGAGAAAATGACCGTTTGGCGTGTGGGAAACCCGTGTTTTGCCTGCGGGTTTGATGCGGCAAAAGCGGGGTAGTTGTGCGCATGCCCGCGTGCGGGCCTCGGCGCTTTGTGCACAAATTGTGTTCGCGCGCAGCCGCTTGCCGCAGTATTTCCACGCTGTTTCCACAGGATTTACGCATACAATTTCCCCTTAATGTTGCTGATAGCCGAGCGAATATCCGGGTCGTGCAGCGCCTCTTTCTCAATTTTTTCGATGGAGTGGATGGCGGTGGTGTGATCCTTGCGCCCGAGTTCGCGCGCGATCTTTGGGAAACTGAGATGCAGTTCGCTGCGCAACATATACATAGCGATCTGGCGCGGCACAACAATATCTTTGTCGCGCTTGGGACCGAGAATGTCTTCCATGGGTATTTGGTAGTGGCGGGCAACCCGCTCGATGATCTGTTTGGCACTAATGTGTTTCGGCCGAGCCTGCGACGAGCCAAGCAAGCTGCTGGCAATACCAAGATTCGGCTCAAGGCCCCGCATTTCACACCAGGCGAGCAACTGGTTGAGGGCGCCCTCCAGCTCGCGGATGTTAGTCTGCACGTTGGTGGCTAGGTAGTCAACCACATCTCGCGGCAATTCGGTGCCATGCATCTGGGATTTGATCTGCAGGATGGCGCAGCGCGTTTCAAAGTCCGGTGTCTGCATGTCGATGCTCATGCCCCACACGAAGCGGCTACGCAGCCGTTCCTCTAGGGTGGGGATGTCGCGCGGCGGCTTGTCGCTGCTGATAATGATCTGTTTGCTGGCCTGGTGCAGGGCATTGAAGGTGTGGAAGAATTCCTCTTGAGCCTTTTCTTTGCCGGCGATGAACTGCACGTCGTCCACGATCAGCACATCGGCGCTGCGGTAGAAGTCGGTGAAGTCGGAAATTTTCTTGTAGCGCAGAGCGTCGACGAATTCCTGTAAAAACTGCTCACTGCTTATATATACGACGCGCGCCGCTGGGTTGGTGGTGAGCACGGCGTTGCCCACGGCCTGGATAAGATGCGTTTTGCCAATACCCACGCCGCCGTACAAGAAGAGCGGGTTGTATTTGGTGCCCGGCTGAGCGGCTACCGCCTGGCAAGCGGCGTAAGCCAGTTCGTTGCCAGAGCCGACGATGAAGTTGTCAAAAGTGTAGCGCTCGTTTAACCCCTGGCGATAGGTGTGAGTCAAGGCTGTGGTGTTGGGCGCCGGCTTGACCGGCTGGCTCATGACTGCTTGCACTTCGCCCGAAGGCTTTAGTACTAGTGGTTCTTCCTCGCGGGTTGGAGCCAAACCAGAGTGGATCTTGTA
This sequence comes from Saccharimonadales bacterium (SeqCode), assembly GCA_036383395.1. GTDB lineage: Bacteria > Patescibacteriota > Saccharimonadia > Saccharimonadales > UBA4665 > PMNU01. The sequence goes on along the minus strand of DASVOI010000031.1, from coordinate 16,816 downwards.
CTCCACCACTTGCGCCAAGGCACCGTTTTTACGCAGCGTATCCACAACCAGGTCGTTATACTTCCGCTCCAGTTGTTGCTTAATAAAGACGTTGGGCACGCCCACTACGATGCGCTCGTCATCTTCGCGCAGCAGGCAGGTATTCTTAAACCAGGTAACGAAGTTGCCGCGCGAAATGGACAATTCGATTTCCCCCAACACTGCCTGCCACAAACTTGACGGTTGCATTCCCTCTCACTTTTCCGAGTTATGTATCCGACTATACGCTAGCTGTAGATACTTTTCCACAATTTTCTAGCGTCTGCCCCAAGACATTAAATAAAAGTAAACCACAGAAGATAAGTTATACACACATGGCCGCTCTATCTGTAAAATCTGTGGAAAGTAGTTGAGATAATGTGGAAAACTTGCTACTATTCATGGGGTAAGTATTGTTAATTTCACCTGAATTTAGCAATCAAAATACTAACTAAGACGAGGTGACCCCCGGACTGCTTGTCGGGCCAAGGGCAATCCTGTAGAGTGAGAGCATATGCCAAAACGTACGTATCAACCCAAAAAACGCCAGCGTTCGAAAGAACACGGCTTCATGAAGCGCATGGCTACCCACGCCGGCCGCCTCGTATTGCGCCGCCGCCGCTCCAAGGGCCGCAAGCAATTAACGCACTAGTATGAGTAACGGGCGCGGGCTCACGCGTCCGCGCCGATGGGAGGCCACACCGCGATGATCAGCCAGGCACATCGGTTTCACGGCAGGAATTCACTGCGTTTCGTGTACCAGCGCGGGCAGAATGTTCGGGGCGGGGCAGTATCCCTGCGCTTTGTGGAGAATCCGCGGCGCCAGAGTTACCGCGTGGCCGTGGTAGTTAGCCGCAAGGTGAGCAAGTCGGCTGTGGTACGCAATCGCATCCGCCGCCGTATATACGAGGTGGTGCGTGAGCACGCCGGCCAACTCAGCAAGCCGTTCGACCTGGTTTTTACCGTGTACGGCGAGGATATTGCCGATCAGCCGCACGATGCGCTGAAGCAACTCGTCCTTAATCTGTTGGCAAAAGCCGCCGTACTCCACGGGAGTGGCTCAGATCATGCTATAGTAGGTACGAAGGAGACAAACGAGTAATGTTCACGACGCTGATTGTGCAGCCGATCTTTAACCTGCTGGTGCTGATATATGCGCTGTTGCCGGGCCATAACTTCGGGCTGGCCATCATTCTGTTCACGATAGTGGTGCGTATGCTGATGTGGCCGTTGGTCAAGAAGCAGCTGCACCAAGTAAAGAAGATGCGCGCCATCCAGCCGGATATCAAGCGCATCAAGCAAGAAACCAAGGGCGACAAGCGCCGCGAGCAAATGTTAACCATGGAGTTGTACCGCGAGCGGGGGATTAACCCGTTCGGTTCCATCGGCGTGCTTTTAATCCAGATTCCGATTCTGCTGGGCCTGTACGCTGGCCTCAACAAGGTCATCCACGACCAGCATCAGATTCTGAGCTTCGCGTACCCGGCGCTACAGCATTTTTCGTGGATGAAGCACCTGGCGGCCAACATCGGCCAATTTGACGCCACACTATTCCATGTTGTTAACCTGAAGCAGTCCGCCATCGGCCCGAGCGGCGTCTACTGGCCAGCCATGATTATCGTGGTGGGCAGCGCCGTGGTGCAGTTTTACCAGAGCAAGCAGCTGACGCCGTCCGGCAAGGACGCCCGCAGCTTGCGCGCCATTTTGAAAGACGCCGGGTCGGGCAAGCAAGCCGACCAGAGCGAGGTTAACGAAGCGGTGGGCCGCAGCACGCGCTACTTGTTGCCGGCCATGATCTTCCTGTTTACCGTGAACATCCCGTCGGCCCTGGCGCTGTACTGGCTGACCTCTGGTTTGGTGGCCCTGGTGCAGCAATCCATTGCGCTGAAGGAAGATGTTGCAGAACTGGACAATGGTATGGCTTCGAGCGCTGCTCAAAAAGAGGCCGCAGCCATTGAGGGCGAAGTGGTGGAGTCGCCGAAGCCGAAGGCCAAATCCGCCAAGAAAAAGTCTGGAGCCAAGGCTAAGCGGAGGAAAAAATAGTGGAAGACGCAATTCGATACGCCAAGAAATACTTAGAAGACCTGCTGTCATTTTTTGGGCTGAACACCGATGTTTATGCTACCAGCGAGGATGACGTTATTGAGCTGGAGGTGCCCAGCACGCACCTGAATGGGTTTCTTATCGGCCAAAAGGGCGACAATATGCGCGCCATGCAGTTCTTAGTGTCGAACGCGTTAAAGAATCAAGGCTACGAGTACACCCGCGTCAATGTTGACGTTGCCGAATACAAGAAGCAGCGCGCCCAGCGCCTGGCGGAGCGTGCCGAAGACTGGATGAAGCAGGTCAAAGAAAGCGGCGAGCCTCTGGACCTAAAGCCCATGAATGCCGCCGATCGCCGCACCATGCATAAGTTAGCACAAGAGTGGGGCCTGGTAAGCGACTCCGAAGGCGACGGACCTGACCGTCATATCGTGCTGAAGCCCGGCGACAATACCGCGGCTGCCGCCAGCGATACCGCCGAAGCCGAAGATTAACCCTTAAGGGCTTTGTTGTAAACGGCCAGCGTTTGTTCGGCCATACGTTTCCAGGAGTATTTGCCGGCTTGCTTGTGGCCAGCGGCGATGAGCTTTTTGCGCAGTGCGGGATCGTCCAGCACTTGGCTGATCTTGGCCGTCATATCTTCTACGCTCAAGGGGTCAAAGTAGAGCGGGGCATCGCCGTACACCTCTGGCAGGCAAGTGGCGTTAGACGACACCACTGGCGCGCCGCAGTGCATGGCTTCCATGGCGGGGAGCCCAAATCCTTCGCTCAAAGAAGGGAAGATATAGGCCTGGGTGTGTTCGTAGAGCCAGCGCAGATTAGCTTCGGACACGAAATCGGTAAAGACCACGCCGTCTAACAAGCCTTCACGGCGGGCGCGCTCCTCTATGAGGTTGTACATGGCGTCTTTTTTACCGACTAACACCAGCAACAGGTCAGGGTATTGCTTGCGGAGCAGGGCAAGGGCCTCTATAAGCCGCCACAGGTTCTTGTGCGGCTGCGGCCTGCCTACGTACATAATATATTTACTTTTTTGCAAATCATGGGATTGTATGTTTTTGGGCGGAGCGGGGGAGTCGGGTATCGGATCGGCGGATTCCAGTGTGACTGTAATTTTATCAAGCGGTACATGGGCGTAGGCGGCCACATCTTGCTTTACAAATTCGGTCGGTGCAATCAGGAGCCTACTCTTTTGGGCAACGCACCTAATAACCCATTTGTAAACCAATTGCTTGAGTGTGAAGGCCAACCAGTTTTTGGTCGGATTACGGAAACGTATGGCCGTTAAGTCTTGGATGGTTGTGACCACCGGGCCGCGGTACCGGACCGGCTGCTGTGCAAATGGAAAATGAACTAAATCAGGGGCGATGTTCGTAATCTGTGCATTTAAGGCAGTTTGTTCGGAAAATGTAAACTCTTTAAAAGGGCATGCGACTTTTACGAACCGCGGGTTGGTTACCCGCCAACCGTCCATATCTTGCGGCTTCAGCAAAATAACGTAGTCGTGCTCGTGGTCAATTTGTTGTAAATAATGAAGTAACCTTTCTACATAGCGGCCGCTCGACGTGCGTAATTCCCTGGCGTCGATAACGATTTTGCTCATAGCGTGTTCCTATTTTGTTTGAACTTGATGGGGTGGACAAATCTGCGGAGCCGCTCGGCATCTGGCGGCAAGGTATGCAGCAGCGCTTCCCCGATATGTGCCGCAGCGGCTGCGGTGCGAGTTCGTTGTATGCCGCGGCGCTGCCATAACTTTTTGGGCGTCAGCAGCAGGCTCTGCAACACGGCGCGCACGGCAATACCCCCCTGCCCGCGAGCCACGGCGCTCCAAAAAAACAAAGCATGGGCCAGCCACAGTCGCGGCAGGACGCTCGGCAAAAGCCGGGCAGGCACGTTTTTGTAAGCGACGAGCGGCAGGTTTTTGAGCGTCTGCAAGGTGGTAAAACCCTTTATTTTGCCGCTCGTGGCGCCAATACGGTGGCGCACCACGGCCTTTGGCGTAAATCGGACGCGCCAACCGCGCAACTGAGCGCGGAAGGAGATATCAACATCTTCGTAGTAGGCAAAGAAGTCGTCGTCGAAGATGCCAATTTGCTCTAGCATCGATGTTCGGTAAATGCTCGCACCGCCGCTAGCGGCAAAAATGTCGGGCAAGTGGTCGTAGCGCGCAAGGTCGGTTTCGCCCCGGCCGCGAGAGAACGGTAAGCCCCAAATGGTGTAAAACTCGCCGGTGCTGTCCAGCTTTTTGCCGCTTAGATCGGTAATTTTGCTGGTGATGATGCCCGCCTCCGGGTTGGCCTCCAGTTCGCCGGCCAGCGCCGCAAACCAGCCCGGCTCGGCCACGGCGTCATTATTTAAGAGCGCTACAAACGGCTCTTTCTGTTCCATTGCCAGACGAATGCCGGCATTTACGCCGCCGGTAAAGCCGGTGTTTTTCGGCAATTCTACCAGGGTAACGTCTGGAAAGCGACGGCGTACCAGCTCGACCGAAGTATCAATAGAACCGTTATCAACGACAATGACATGGGGGCGACGCGTTTGACGCAGCAGCGACTCCAGGCATTCACCCAAGAACTGTTCGCCGTTCCAGTTTGGAATAACGACGGCGCCTAGTTTATTATGCTTGCTTGCCGCCATGCCTGCGCACCTTTCGGATAGCGCCCTTTACGAGCCAACGGGCAGGGTTGCGGCGGATAGCGGCCAGCGACGATTCGGCCGTCCGCAGCCGTTCTTGCAGTTCGCGGGTTTCTTGCTCCAGCCGCTTTATGTGTTTGTCGTCGTCGTCCATTTTTTGCGAGATTTTTGGCCAATCGTCGTGGAGTTTGGCGGGCACGGTGTATTCGGGTGGTAGCGCCGGCTTGCCGCTCGCCCGCTTGGCCTGCACGATGAACTGAAAAGTTTTAGCTTCTGGCGAGGCGAGCAGCTTGTCGAATTTTTTGGTGGGTTCCAAGCCAAGTTGTTTTAAATGCGCCTTAATATGCCCTTCCGAGTAATCGCTGTCGGTGGCGTCGAGCTTGGCGATCTCCAGTCCGGCCGCCGCAAAAGTGGTGAAGACGGTTTTCTTGGTAAAGAAGTGGATGTGCGTGTTGTCGAGCAACCCAGTGGCTTCGTAGTCGAAGTTCCCTTCCATGAGTTCGGTGCGCACCGTAATATTGGCGACGTTGGGAATGGAGCAGAAGAACGAGCCGTTTGGTGCCAAAAAAGCCTTGGCCGCGTTTAGGGCGTCCAGCGGGTTCTTGAGGTGTTCCAGGACGTCCACAAATAAGATGGCGTCAAATTGCAGGCCTTTTAGCTGCGACCAATCGAAGTTGTCGAGATCGCCGACGAATACTTTTTGGTAGCCGCGTTTCTCGGCCCGGGCCGCGTCGCCGGCATCCAGCTCTAGTCCCCACATGGTGTCGCCACGTCCGGCCATCAGCTTTTCACCGAAGTAGCCGCTGGCGCAGCCCACATCGAGCACGCGTTGGCCTTCCGGCATCCAGCGCATCAGCTTGTACCACGGCGAGTTTTTGTCCTCTTCGCTTACGGCTTTTTCGTCCCAAATGTTGGCATACTTCGACATTTACAGCTCCCATTTCCTATCAAGTGCTACGACGCCCTCGACGCGGTCGTCCTGCAGAATGCGGAAGCTCTTGGCCTTGAGCTGGAGTTCGTAAATGGGGCGCAGGCTCTTGCCGAACACGCCGGCGATTATGTAGTAGGCGCCTTTTTGCAGCGGTACATCTTTAATATGCATGGTGATGGTGTGTTTTTCGTGCACCGGGACCGTGAGATGTTCGATGTAGGTGTTGGTGCCAAAGCAGTAAATGCCATCATTGCGCTGGATGGAGATGCCGACCTCAATCGGCTCGAGCACGGGGTTGGCGATGGTGAGCGCTACCCGGCAAGCGCTGCCGCGAGAAAGGTTTTTGGTGGGCTTGCCGTTGGCGTCCAGCAGCTCTACGCCCAGGATGTGCGGTTTAGATTTGTCGATCTTCGGCTCTTCGGTTTCTTCTTCTACCATCTCGGTCTCGGCGTGCTCTAATTCGGCGCGGCTGAGCTCGTTGTACTTTTCGATGGCGCGCAGCGGCTTGAAAATGCCGATTTGCTCGCCGTGCTGCAACAGCAGTACGCGGTCAGAAAAGTCTTGCACGGCCTGCAAATCGTGGCTGACAAAGATAATGGTTTTGCCCATGCCCTTCAGCTCGCGGAAGACGTCGAAACATTTTTGCTGGAAGTTGGTGTCGCCCACGGCCAACACCTCGTCCACCACAATGATATCGGCCTTAGCTTGAATGGCGATGGCGAAGGCCAGGCGCACCTGCATGCCCGATGAGTAGTTTTTTACCTTTTGGTCGATGAATTCTTCGATTTCGGCAAAGCCGACGATTTTGTCGTAGACGGCCTCGACCTCGTTTTTGGTCATGCCAAACAAAGCGGCGTTGAGGAAAATATTGTCGCGGCCGGAGAGTTCGAAGTTAAAACCAACGCCCAGCTCGATCATGGTGGTCAGTGTGCCGTCGTGCATAATGGCGCCGGAACTCGGCTCGTAAATACCGGCCAGCAGCTTGAGCAGTGTGGATTTGCCGCTGCCGTTAGCACCGATAACGCTGAAAAATTCACCCTTATTAATAGAAAAGCTAATGTCGCGGAGCACGTGGTACTTCTTGGCCGGCGCGTTGCGGAATAACCGTGTGGCATGGCCTTTCAGCGAGCTGACTTTTTCGTGCGGCACGCGGAAAATCTTGTTGATGCCGCGGACCTCAACGGCGTGGTTAGGGTCTTCCATGAGTAACCTCCAGTATAAGCTGATCCACCCGTTTCAGGAAAGCGGCACGGTCGAATTCGCGGGCGCGTTTTACGGCGGCATCGGACAGTTTGCTGCGCAGTTTGTTGTCATCCATGACGGTGCGGGTTTGTTCTAGCAGCTCGTCAATCGTGTTCCACAAGAAACCGTTCTTGCCGTTCGTGACCACTTCGGTTTGGCCGGCGCTGTTATAGACGACCGGCACGGCGCCGGCGCTCATGGCCTCGGCGGTAACCATACCGAAGTGCTCCTGGTTTTCCGGGAAGACGTTGGGGTCGTAGCCCAGGCCGGTGGCGTGCCAGTAGATGGCCGCCTCTTGGCGCAGGCGCTTAATGTCGGCAAACGGCATGTTGGGATGAATGAAAATGTTGGGGTGTCCCTCGGCCGCGTCCTGCAGGCTCTTGAAATAGTCCTGCGAATCACTGTCTTCGGCGACGCTGCCGGCCAGGTGCAGTTCCCAGTCTGGGCGATTCAGCGCGATAAACGCCGCCAGCATTTTGTCTTGGCGTTTGTGGTGCGACGAACCATTGTCGGCAAAGAAGCGGCCGGCGCTCATAATAATATGTTTTTTGGGCAGCGGCGGCCCCATGTCGTCGCAAACCGGATAGAGGATGTCCGGCTCCCGTCCCCAGTATTTTTTAATCCAGCCCGACGTGTACTTGGAGTTGGCGGCCACAATGGTGTAGGAGTCTATAGCCTGGCGCCGCGTCCCCAGCAGCCGGGCTTCCATGAAGGTGGTGAAGCGGTTGTAGAAACGCCTAATCGCGTTGTGATAAATGTTGCCCGGTGTCAGTTTTTGCGGGAACATGCACATGTATACGCTTTTTGGCGCGGGGCTGGGCAAGTTGCTTTGGTAGAGGTTGTTGATGAACAAGTCGGGCTTCATGGCTTTGAGGGCGCGCAACGAGCCGCGGTCATAAATGATCGACTTCCAGCGCCCGGGCAATTTTACGTAGCGGCTGGTAATGGCCCGCACAAAAAACGATTCTTTGGGCAGGGGCTCGAAGCGCACGCGGGTCAGATCGGTGTCGAAGTATTTCCCTACCATGTCTTTGTCGACCGGCTTTTTGACTAAAATGATGACGTCGTGCTGGAGCGCCAAATGCTGCGCCATCACCACGATGACTTTTTCGCCGCCGCCGAGCGATTCAAAATACGGATCGAGAATGACGACCTTCATACCGGAAGTTTCCTGTCGTGCAGTACGTGCAGGCGTTTCAAAAGTTCCGGCGCCAGCCGCAGCAGGAATGAGCCGTTAATGCGGAGTCCCAAACGCACCATATGCAGCTGGTGGCGCTTCTCGCGGCCTTGCAAACCGCGCACAGTAGGCACGGCTAAGAACTCTTTGACGAACGCGAGATAGGCGCGCAGAGCGAGCAGCGGCCGGGCGTGCTTCCACAGAATGAGCAACCGGTTGCGGGTCACGTAAAACGTCCAGAAGTCGGAATGTTCTTTGCTGCTGGCGCTGTGCTCGTGCGGCACAATAGCCTTGGGCTCGTAGTAAAACTTCCAGCCGGCTTTTTGGCCGCGCCACGACAGGTCGGCGTCTTCCCAGTACATAAAAAACTGTTCGTCGAACATGCCGATGTCTTCGAGCATGGCGCGTTTGAGCAGCAGACTGGTGCCGCACAGGGCGGTGATTTCGCGGCGCTTGTCGTAGGCTGGCCCGTCTGGTTTGTTGGCGCCGATTTCTTCTACCGGCCAGGCGCTGTCAGGGTGCAGCGTGGAGCCGGCATTGTTAATGATATTGCCCTTGCCGCGGCTGGCAAACAGTACTTTGGAAACGACGGCACCGGCGCGCTGCTCTTCTTCGGCGCAGGCGATCATGTGCATGAGCCAGTCTTTGTGGGGGCGAGTGTCGTTATTGATGAGCAGAAAATAGTCGCCCTTGGCCGCAGCCATGCCCAGGTTGCAGCCGCGGGCAAAGCCGTCGTTGCGGGTATTCTCAACCAGCGTCACGTCCGGAAAATGCTGTTTGACGAAGTTGACGGAATCGTCGCGCGTGGAGTCGTTGTCGAGCACGATAATTTCGTAGCGATCCTTGGGATAGGTTTGAGCTTGCAGGATGGGCAGCAGGTCGGCGAGCAGCTTTTCGCCGTTCCAGTTGATCGTAATAACCGATACAAACGGCAGCTGTTTGTCTTGCTTGGCCATACTATACTTCCTCGGCAAAAGTCTTGGAGGCGTAACGGAAGTACATCACGCCGAGCACAAGCGCCCCTAAAGCCAGCAAGTACGGAACCATCACCAGTATACTTTTGAGCACATCGCCGGCGGTGATCGCTTGGGGCGTAATGATGACGGCGCGCAGATCCTGCACGATTTGGGCGATAGGATTGGCCATGAGGATGCCTTGGAAGCGGCTGGGCACAAACGACAGCGCATAGAAAATAGGCGTGGCGTAGAACAGGCCTTGCATGCTCACTTCCCAAATGTGGCCGATGTCGCGGAAACGAACGTACAGCGCCGACAGCAGCAGCGAAAGACCAGTGGTAAACAGGAACAGCTCAATCAGCAGCGGCGCGGCCAGGAGTGCTTCCCAGCGGAACGGCACGTGCTTGATGGCCATAAACACCGGAATGACCGCCAAGTTCAAAAGCATGGTGATAAACGCCGTCAGGCTGGAAGCCAAAATGATGATCTCGCGCGGGAAATAAATTTTGCGCAGCAGACCGCCCTTGTCTACCAGGCTGCGCATGGAAGTAACGGAGCACTCCGCAAAGTAGTTCCATAAAATAATACCCAGCAGTAGTTGGATGGCGTAAAACGGCGTGTTGGAGCCGATGCGGATAAATTTGCTGAAGACAACAAACAGAATGCCGAACAGCAGCAGCGGCTTGGCCAGCGTCCAGAAATAGCCCAAAATGGAGCCGTTGTATTTCACTTTGAAATCGGACAGCCCAATGCTACGCACGAGGTTGATATAAGCCGACCGTGTCATACGCGGTTTTGAGGGACGATTCATGTGTTTCCATGATAGATGATTCAACTACCGAAGTCCAGATAGAGCGAGGGGCTAGCGCAGCCACGGCTGGTAACGGAATTGGACGGTGTGCTGCCCGGCCGGCACCTGCGTTGAGCGGAAAAGCAGCGGCCGCCCGACTGGGCTGTAGGCAGTTACCGGCGCGGCTTTGCCATCGATGTATGCGTGCCAGCCCGGATAGACGATTTCAGACAGTACGAGCCGCTGGGCCGTCGTCGTGCTGGATTGCAGTGTTATGGAGTGGTCGCTGTACTGCGTCATGCGCGGCGGTGTGCAAGCAGCGGTTTGTAGGCGGCAGGCGTCCAGCTGCGAGGCGTAGTATGCCCGCGGCAAGTATGCCCGGCGCTTATACACATAGATTCCGCGGACAGTGTCGTGCAGTACGGGCGGCGGCAACTCGATGTGCACTTGTTTGCTGACCAGGAACATAACATTCATCAGGTCGACGTGCAACTCTGGCGTGCTTGGCGGGTCGGGCACGTTCCAGTATTCGTACATCTCTTTTTGCAGTGTCGCCTGGTAGCCATTTATGGTCTGGATGTGGTAGACATCGCCGATGTTGTTGGGCAGCGCTTCGTCTACCAGCATCACGCGTCCTTGGCCGTAGAAGTGCTCCAGGTAGGTAATGGCCGGCGTGCGGGCGTAATAGCTTGGCGGATAGCGCAGCTGCGTGGCGGTCAGGGGTAGGAACCAGACCGGCTCAAAAATCGCTGACAGAACAATGCCTGCTACCAGCACCCAGCGGATGTAGCGCGTCAACAGCAGTGCGGCGCCGAGCGTCACAATCAGCACCGCGCATTGGTACACGAAGTGCATGTCGAGCACGTTATGTTTTTGCACCATGTAGGCATACAGCGTATTAACTGTGAGGAACGCGCCGAACCCCACAAGGCCCAGCCGCAGCTTGCGGTTTTTAAGCAGCTCCGGCACGCGCACGGCCAGTATATCCAAGCAAATACCCACCAAAAGCGCTAAACAAATATGCACCACGATGCTGTAGCGGGCCAGCTCGCGCACCTGGGAAAGCAGGGGCAGCACGCGCAAAATATCCGAGATAAACGTCCAGTAGCCGAACATAATAATACTGCCAACCGCGCTGCCGCCAATGATGAAATATTTGTACAACCGCCAAGCCGGATGTTCGCGCAACTGCCGGCGGCACAGGACGAGCACGGTGGCCAGCATCCCTAAGCCTACCAGGCCCACGTAGACTTCGTTGCCGTCTTCCACCGGGAACTTCACCGGGTCGATAATAGAAAAGATCTGGTCGGGCGCGTAGCTGAACGTTTTAGTAAACGTAATAAAACTGATGGTTGCCGTCGGCGCGACCGGCTGCGGCTCGCCAACGTAGCGGTAAGCCCGCGGCAAATATTGCGCACTCAATAACACCTGCGGCAAAGCCACAATAAACGAAATAAAGACAATGATAATGAGTGCGGACAGGCGTTTGAGTGTCGTTTTGAACCATGGCTCAAACGAGGGATGCGGGCTGCGCAAAATAGCAAATAGCGCCACGATCATGACGGCATGGAACCAAGGCTGCATGTGGCCGGCCAAAATAGTCATGCCCAGCAGCACGCCGCTGAGCACTATGAAGCGCCGCTGGTGCGAGCGGAGCCACTCGTTGTAGGCGTAGAGCACCCACGGAATGTAGCACAGCCCATAGAACGTGCCGGCTTCCTGCACCGAGCGCATGGCCAGGGCGCCAAACAGGGCATAAATAAGCGCGGCCACGAGACTGCTGCTTTTGCGCAAACCCAGGCTGCGGGCGGCCAGGTACATGCCCATGGCGGCAATCCAGAAATGGAATACCACAATGAGTTCCAGCCAAAATAGTCCAATCCCCTGCCCGTTGCCAAAGAGTCCGACCCACAGCAAATTGATTGGGTAAAACACGCCGGCTTGCAGCTCGCCCACAAAGGAGCGGCCGCCGCTGACGTTTGCGTCCCACAGCGGCAGTGTGCCGTGGTGCACAGCGACTGATAGCTTTTGGTACCACGGGAAGAACTCGCTGGCGTTGTCGAGCAGGGCGTAGAACGTGCGGTGCTTGAGGACTAAATCGGTGGCAAAGGCCAGCAATATAACGGCAGCCAGCAGTAAACCCGGCCAGGTTTTGCGTATAAATGCACGAAGGGAAGTAGCTGAAAACATAGGGTCCTTACAGTGATATATTGCCGCTTAAGAGTTCCAGGTGTCCGCCGGTGTAACCGAAGATGGACGGCAGCGGCTGGTCGCCGGTGATCGTACCGCCGCGGGCCGCTACTTCATTCAGGCAAGCCTGGCGGCTTGGGCCGACATCTTCGCTCACCACGGCCACCCAGCTGTATGTTTTTTGAGCTGGCATTTTCGTGCGCAGATGCGCGGCGACCTCTTTGCGGTACGCAGTGTTGTTGCTGAGGTCGGCATAGTATGGCAGCTGGTCGGCAATAATATTGACGATTGGTTTGCCGCTCGCACCGGGCAGCGCGGTGAACCAGCCGCCAACGTTGACGTGGCAGTTTAATAGTATGTCGGCCCGCTGAATGGTTTGGCGCTGCTGGGGCGTTACGGCCAGCTCTTTCTGGAAGAGCGACGACAGCTGATCTTTGTGCAGCTGCACATTTTTACCGAAGGTCGGGCGCCAGCTCATATCGTAGGTTAGATTGAAGCGCATAATGCGGCAATCTTCAACAAACAGCAGCACGCATAATGCGGCGCCGGCCAGCAACATACCATAGCGCAGGCCCTTGCCTACGTTGCGGTAGTCGCCAGCAAACAGCATGGCCACCACCAAGCCGCCAATCGCCGTGGATGAAACCGCGTAGCGGCCAATGCCCGAAAGCAGCCCCCAAAACAGCAGCGAGGTAAAGAAATAAAATACGAGTACAGCTTGAGCGCGCCCCAGCCGGATCTTTTTAGCCAGCAGCAGGCCAAGCACCACCAGGCCGCATAACCAGTAGGCGATTAGTTTGTAGTCATTATATATATGGTGCGGTTCGGCCAGCTGAATCTGGTGGCGCACCGAGGCCAGCGGCCATACCAGCCGTTCAACCAGGTTTGGGCCGCCAAAGTGGTCGCTAAAATTTACGGCCGCGTAATCCGGCGACTGGAACGACGCATTGTAAAACGGGAAGATCGGATTGTGCGTCATGGCGTAATCGGGCGCCCAGGCAAAGGCAATCGGCACCAAGCAGACGGCCGCGCAAGCGATGTACTGCATCCAGCGTTTGGGCGTCAGTACGCGGCGTTTGCTGTAAAGTTCCCAGGCCAGCAAGCCGAAGAGCGGAATGACCAGGCCGATGTTCGTGAGTTTCAGCATGACAAAACCGCCGAGCGCCGCGCTGACGCCGGCCCACATCGGCAGGCTTGGCGGTTGATCGGTTTTGTGCAGCAGCAGACGCAGGATCCAATAAAAAACTAACAGGATTAAGAACGCGTTCAGGATATCAACATAGTACGTCGCTAGCTGGAAGAACAGCTCCAGCACAATGCCGGCATTCACCAACAGCAGCCCCCACCAGGCATTGAAGCGTTTTTTCTGCTCGTCGAGTATCAGGCGCAGGAGCTTGTAGAGCACCACAATAATGCCAAACAGAGCCAGCAGCGACAGGATCGTTCCCAGCCGGTAGCCGAGTAGTTCGCGCAGCGCGAAATTAATAGCATCATATATCGGGTTGATACTCATAATGCCGACCGGGAAGAACTCGCTGCCGCCGAACGGAACGAGCGGATTGTGCACGCCGCGTGCGCCGTTCAAAAGGTGGTAGGTGAGCGTGTCGCTCGACAAGTCAGGAATCAAGAAGCGGTTTAAAAACAGTACCAGACCTGGCAGGCAGGCCAGCACGATCCACAGGAGCGGGCTGTTGACGGCGCGAAATACAACCGCGGACTGTTTACTTGAGCGCATCCTGGAGTGCCTTCAGACCAGCGGCCTCAGAGAAGTGCTGTTCGTAGACAGCCTGGCCGCCTTCGCTAATCGTTTGCCACAGGGCGCTATCGGTGTAGAGGCGCACAACTTGGCGGGCAAAGTCCTCGGCCGATTCGGCGGCCAGGCAGCTCTTGCCGTCCACCAGGTGCATGCCTTCGCGGCCGACCGCGGTACTCACCACCGGCAGACCGTATGAAAGCGATTGCGATACTTTGCCTTTTACGCCGGCGCCGTAACGCATGGGGCAGACAAACACGCGGGCGCGAGTGAAGTAGGGGCTGACATCTTCGATAAAGCCGGGCACGTGCACATAAGCATTGGCCAGTTTAGCGATTTTGGGGGATGGGTTGCTGCCCAACAATGTCAGTTCAACGTCGGGCAGTTCGCGGCGCACCAGGGGCAATATGCTTTTTGCAAACCACGTCACGGCGTCTTCGTTCGGCGGATGGCTGCTGCCAATAAACAGCAGACCGGCACGATTGTTAAACGTCTGCGGCGCAGCGTGCTGGGGTACGGGTTCGTTGATGTTGCTGAGCACGTGCACCTTGGTTTTGGGCTTTTCGCGGGCCAGCATCTTTTGCTCTTCGTAGCTGACAACTAAGGTGGCATCGGTGTGATCCATGAGGTAGTGCTCCAGCTGCCGCCACTGGGCGGCCTCTTTTTTGAGAGCGGGTTTGTTCTCGGTTTCGGCGCGGCGTTCGGTACGCAGGTAGTGTAAGTCGACCGTGTCGTATAATATGCGCGCTTTGGGCTGGTACGCTTTGCAGTATTCTAGATGCCAAATGGCCGTGGTTGGCCGCGACAAAATAACGGTTTGATACATGCCAGCGCGCCGTTTGTAGAAATCCTGAGAGGTCAGGCCGCTGCCGTAAACCACCTCAATGCCTAAGGCCTGCAACGCAGACGTAAACGGTTGGGTTGCCACACGATTATCGGCAAAAAAGGTGACGTCGTTGCCCAGTTTGATGAGCGATTTGAGGATCTGGGCCATGCGCAGCGACCCGGAGTCGCGGCTATATTCCGGCACGATGCTGTCTACCACTAGCACGCGCGGCCGCTTGCCGTGGCGGGCGGCAATCATAGGGTTGGTGCCGGGCGCGTAGTGTTCGCGGGCCAGTTCCTTCTTCCATTTCTTGAGGAATTTTTCGTGGTTGATGGCTTGATAGCGTTTGAAGCCGCTACCCGTATTGGTGCCGGCCGTACCGCCTTCGATGTGGACGAGCACGGAGTGCGGTTCGTAGACGGCTTTTTTGCCAAGCTTATGGCGCATGCCCATGGCCAGATCGGTGTCTTCGTAATAGGCCGGAGCGTAGCGGCGATCAAAGCCGCCCAGCTTGTTGAAATCTTTGCGCCAAAAGGCCACGCTGGCGCCGGAGCAGTAGTCCACTTCGCGGAAGTAGTTGTACTCGAAGTCGTCGGCCTTTTCGTATTTGCCGAAGTTGTGTCCGGTTGCGTCATTAAAGATGATGCCGCCGGCTTCCTGCAAGCGGCCGTCCGGATAGATGAGTTTGGAGCCGACCAAGCCGATCGCGGGATTGCTCACCAGTCGGTCAACCAACGAATCCATCCAGCCGCCAAGCACCTCGGTATCGTTGTTGAGCAGGATAATCACCTTCCCCCGCGCTTGTTTGACGCCGCCGTTGCAGCCGTCTACAAAGCCTTCGTTCTTTTTATTGCGGATGTAGCGAACGCCGGGCACAGCGGGCACGAGCTGCGGCGTGAGGTCGCTGGAGGCGTTGTCGACGATGACCACCTCGAAGGTGTGGTGGGTCACCTGGCGCGACAAGCTCTCCAGGCAGCGCATGGTATATTCAACTTTATTAAAGACGGGGATGACGGCCGAAACAAACGGCGGCTCGTCGGCCGAACGCTTGAGTTGAGCCAGTGAACTGCGAAAACGGCGTTTGGCTATTGCGAACGCGGCGGCCAACTCCTGCTGTGGCGTTTTGACGGGCGCCGGTGCGGCCGCGGCCACCTCGTGTGCTTGTGCTGCTGCCTTCTCGGCGGCATCCTCCATCGTCGCTTGCAGCTGGGCCGCCAGTGCAAAGATATCGGGAGTTTTATCCGATGTTGTACCCATTGTCAGCTTATTGTAGCAATCGCGCCCCAGAAGGCAAAGAGTTACTGCACGGTTGTGTTAAAGGAGTCGCCTTCGTCGCGCAAAAAGACGCCGCTGACCACCAGCTGGAACGGGTCGTGATAAGTGCCGGTTTGGGCGGGTGCTTTCCAGGTGAAGGTAAATGTTGCGGACTGGCCCGGCATAACTGTGCCGGTGGGCATTTGGATCAACGCCGCGCTGAGCCAGGGCGACGAAGCGCTATAGAAGCTGGACAGGCGATAGAGCGGCTGGGTCATGCCGAGCCGGGCGGCGTAGGCGCCGCCATTGTACGTTTCATCATTCCAAACAACATTGCCGGTGTTTTTGGCGGTAAATGATACGGTGGCGGATTGGCCCGGCGTCATGGTAGCCGGCGGGTTGGTAGCGGCTGTGCCGGTGTATGATGGGTCGGCTTTCGGCACCGTGAAGTTAAACACGCACCCCCAATCGCCGCCGAACACGCCGCCGCTAATAAGGTCGAAGTGGAAGCTGCTGCTGATGGCGGCACCGCTGATCGGCGCGATAAACCAAGCGTCAAATGTCGCGGTTTGGCCGGGCGCCACCGATGCTTCGTTCATTTTGATCTGATTGCGCGTGCCCAGCCAGCTCGGGTCGGTGACATCAGCGAACGGGTTATTTTGGTAGCCCATGGTTGCCAGGCGAGTCGGTTGCAGGCCAGCCGGTACGTTGCCGTCGGAGTACCAGGTGCTGTTGCCGGTGTTTTGTACCGCAAAGTGGGCTTGCACGTGCTGATTCGGCAGCAGGTCGCGTGCGGCGATGCTCGCGGCCGTGGGGTTCCAGGCTGGCGGATCGGAGCTGAGCACGACATCCATGCCAACATCCTTCATAAATGCGCCGCCGATAATCGGTATGAAGTGGTTGTGGGTGAAGAACGTTTTATACGGCGCGCTGGTATCGAAGGTGAACGTGGCATTTTGGCCGGGCGCAACGACATCTGGCGTCATCAGCACTTGGTTTTGC
>DASVOI010000030.1:0-3416 GCA_036383395.1 Saccharimonadales bacterium (SeqCode) | reverse complement strand
CGCATCAGGTCGCGGCGTTTCTGCTCCATGAGCGGGATGCTGACACCACCCTCCACTAATTCGGCGATAATGTGGATGCTGCGCGCGGTGGTGGCGTCGGTGGTAAGGCCCAAAGAGTCGGCCATGATCGAGCTGGCCAACATCTCTTTGGCGGTTTGGCTGAGCGGCCATTGCAAATCTGCGGCAAGTTCGTATATAACTTCGCCGGTGGCAACTGCCGGATGGTTGCACACCACGTTCGCGAACGAAATACTGTTCTCTACCTGGTGGTGGTCAAGTACGATAGTGGGCTTGGCGGCGACCCAGCCTTTTTGGCCGGTCTTTTCGAGCTGCTCTAGCAGGCTGATGGCGCTGGTATCAACAATAATGCTGGCGTCAAACTGGTGCGGCAGCTCCTTGGTCACGCGGTCCCAGCCCGACAGGTACGTCAGGTAGCCGGGAATGTCCACGCCGCAGTACAGCACCGGCTCTTTGCCCATGTCGTGCAGGATTTGCTCTAGAGCCAAGGCGCTGCATAAGCTGTCGCCGTCGGGATTGTCGGCCTGCAGCACTACAACGCGCTGCGCAGCGTCCAGTACTTCCTTAATCTGGGGTGCTTCGGGGTAATTTGCCATTTGCCTTTTAGTATAGCCCAAGTGGGGGCATTTTGTGCTATGATCCCACCTATGGTGGCAGCGTCTGCACATGCACCAGCACCGGAGTTACCCCGCCTTTCCTTGCCTGTCGCTGATTTTACGGGTGATGCTTTTCATCTTGCAGCAAAATATGACGGGGCATCACATTTGGCTACGTACCTGCTTGAGTCGGTCATCCGCGAACGGCCCGGCGACCGCGTACAGGTAGAAGGCTTCTTTCGTAGGGGCCGGCTGCGCGTTTTGGCCATGGCCGATCCGACCATCCAGAGGCAACTCAGTGCCGAACTGCTCGTGACAGACCGCGGCAACGCCGTGACGCTGAACACGATCGACCACCCTGGGCTGCGTCAGCAAGAAACCTGGGACGTGACTTGGGTTCGCCGGAATGGCGGCGACTATCAACTGAAAGAAGCGGTGGCCCAAACGCTCACCACTACAGAGAGTGCGCTATTTCCCGAAGGCCTACCCGAGTTTGACCATACTCCGGCAGATACCGAAGTCGCCGGTATTGGCGGCTTATCACTGCGCGCCGCGCTAGCTTACGAACGCTACGCTTTGACGCTCCAGTCGCTCCATCCGTTTATTAGTTTTCGTATCGGGCGCGTCGAGGATCCGCCAATTGTCCCTACAACGCCTGGCGACCTTCCAGGGCACGGGTCAGCGTGATTTGGTCGGCGTACTCCAGGTCGACGCCAATGGGCAGGCCGCGCGCCAGACGCGTGATCTTTACCGGCCGGTCTCCGATCTGTTTTTGAATAAACAGCGCGGTTGACTCGCCTTCCACGCTGGCGTTGGTCGCCAAAATAATTTCTTCCACGCCGTCTTCGTCGATGCGCGCAACGAGTTCGGTAATGCGCAAGTTCTCTGGCCCCACGCCGTCAATCGGCGACACCAGGCCGCCGAGCACGTGGTAGGTGCCTTTGTAGCTGCCGGTTTTTTCTAGAGCGACAATGTCGAACGGCTCGGCCACCACGGCTACCACTTTTTTGTCACGCTGCGGGTCGGTATAGAGGTCGGACAGTTGCTGGCCGGCCGGCACCAGCGCGAACGTCTTTTCACAGTAGCCAATGCTGCCGTGCAAATCTTTGAGCGCGCCGGCCAGGCCTTGCGACTTGGAGGCGTCGCTGCGCACCAAATAATATGCATAGCGTTCGGCGGTGCGCGGACCAACGCCGGGCAGCTTGCCCAGCGCTTCAATAACGTCGGTTAAGGCTGGCGGCAGAATAGCCATATACTTACATGCCGAGGTCGCCGAGCATGCCCATCATGGGCTGCATCTTTTCGGCGGCGAGCTTCTGGCTGGCGGCAATCGCCTCTTTTACGGCGTCTTCAATCCAGCGCTCCAATTGGCCGATGTCGTCGAGGTCAACGTAGTCCGGGTCAATATGGACCTTCTTGAGCTTCTGCTCACCGGTGATCTCCACGCGCACGGCGCCGTCACCCTTTTCGATCGTAATAATTTCTTTCTGCAGCTCTTTCTGCAGCTTTTTTACCTTCAACAGCATTTTTGCCTGGTCAAGTCGGCTCATATCAAACTCCTTTACTTCTTTATTGTATCAGATGGCGCGCCGGGCGGTATGGGGAACGCGGCAGTTGTTTCGGGCGCGGCCGGCCAGGCCACAAAGTAGTGCCGGTAGCCAAGGCCGCAGGCGGCCAGCACCGCCAAGCTCACGAGCCCCAAGCCCACGCTCTGAGCGATGGGATTGCGCGGGAACACCGTATACCAACGATCCAGCAGCAGCCCAATGCCAGCCGCAGCCAGCAGGTACATAAACGGCACCAAGATGGTGAGGCTGACATCGCCCTGCAAGCCAACCAGCACCGTGCCAATAACCACAATGACGACCAGCAGCTGCGTGCGCACCAACTTGGCGTGCTTGGCGTACACGTAAGCGCCCAAGAAAACCATGGCCAGCGTAAAGGCGTCCAGTACCGGCACATGACCCAGCCAGCGCGTCGGCAGCACTGGCCCGCGCCAAATCAGCTGCAGCGGTACCTCGGCAATATGGCGCAGCACGGCTAGCGGTTGCGGCCAGCCCAAGGGCGGCAATCCAGCCAGCTCTTTGGCCAGATGCGGATCGTGGTAGATGGCCAAACCCAGCGGCGCCACCGTTGCCAACAGCACTAAGCCAGCCAGTGTCACCATCCACAAATGCTGCTTAAAGACGCGGTCTAGCGCCCGCCACTGCCACAGCAGCCCGGCCACGATAAACCAGATCATGCCCGGCACATATAGCCAGGCCGCAGCCATAAAAATGAGCAGCAATACCGGCAGCGACCGTTTCGTGTGCTTGAGCCATACGCTGAAAGCGGTCAGCCCCAGCACGCCAAACAGCAGCACATCCGGCGTGCCTAGCCGCGAGGTGTGCAAAAACCAGGCCGACGTACCAAACAAAATACTGCCAAACACTGCCGCGCGCTGGCCGTGCCAGTAGCGCACTAGCCAGTAAAACATGCTGAGCGTCAGCAATCCAAAGATGGTGGCCGTCAGCCGCACCGCAAATAAGCTGTTATGGTGGAAATACAGCAGCCCGTGCGCCAGCAACGTGAACGGCGCATTTAGCGGATGCTGGAAAATGCCGTTTTTCAGATGCGTGCTGTCGAGTAGCGTGGCCATTTCTTGCCCGCTGTAACCGTGTGTGAGCGTACCCAGCTGCCACCACAACAGCCAGCCAAACAACACCAGTACGCCGCCATACAGCGCCACCGGCAGCCAGTATTTGGCGGCCAGAACCCTCAAAGCCGACAGGATTCGCTTCATTACTGGGTATTATAACGCAT
>DASVOI010000029.1:0-73254 GCA_036383395.1 Saccharimonadales bacterium (SeqCode) | reverse complement strand
CCGGTGTGCCGCACGGTGGTGTGCGCCCACGCAAGGCACGAAGGGTATAGGTAGGATAAAGATATGGCACGAGACACTCGTTCAATTGTAAAAATGTCCCGCCGCGAAGGCTACGCCCTGCACCCCAAGGCTCACAAGGCTTTGGTGAAGCGTCCGACGCCTCCGGGCCAGCACGGCAACAGCCGCGGTGGCATGCGCAACAAGCCCAGCCAATACTCGCTGCAGCTGCGCGAAAAACAGAAGGTAAAGCGCCTGTACGGCCTGCTGGAGAAGCAGTTCTCTAACCTCATGAAGGAAGCCGGCCGCAAGCAAGGTCAGTCCGGCCAAGTGCTGCTGCAGTTGCTTGAGCAACGCCTAGACAACGCGGTCTACCGCGCCGGGTTTGCTCCGTCACGCCGCGCAGCCCGCCAGCTGGTGACCCACGGCCACTTCATGCTGAACGGCGTTCGCGTTGACGTTCCCTCGATCCGCGTAAAGATCGGCGACGAGCTGATTGTGCGCGACCACAGCAAGGGCAGCGAATACTTCAAGAAGCTCGACGACGTCAGCCCCGCTCCCAGTACCATCCCTGAATGGCTGAAAGTCGACCGCAAGAAACTGTCAGCGAAGATCGCCAATGTCCCCACCCGTGAGGACGCCGAACCCGACATCAACGAACAATTAATCGTAGAATACTACTCACGCTAAGGAGGCTGTGTACAATGTCAAAAACAATTCACACACCAGGGTTAGTGCAAGTAGACGACCACAGCGCCACCAGCGCCACCTTTGTCGTCGAGCCGCTGCACAGCGGCTACGGCATGACGCTTGGTAACTCGCTTCGCCGCGTGCTGCTTTCGAGCATCAGTGGCGCTGCCGTTACCAGCTTCAAGATCGAAGGTGTTACCCACGAATTCACGACCGTTAAGGGCGTGAAAGAAGACGTGGTCGACATCATGCTCAACCTGAAGGCAGTTCGTTTCCGCGTCTACGGCGACGAGCCGCAGCAGGTTCGCATTGTTAAGCAAGGCAAGGGCGTCGTTACCGCCAAAGACATCCAGGTAAATGCCGATGTCGAAGTGGTCAACCCCGACCAAATCATTGCTACCATCGACGATGACAAGGCTAAACTGGTTATGGACCTCGTGGTTGAAACCGGCCGCGGCTACCGCACCGTCGAAGAAGGCACTGCCAAGAAGGCGAGCGACTACGTTGCCCTCGACGCTGTCTTTAGCCCGGTGATGCGCGTTCGCTACAAGGTAGAGAACACCCGCGTTGGCCAAATGACCGACCTCGACAAGCTGCTCATTACTATCGAAACCGACGGCACTATTACGCCGCGCGACGCGTTTGAAGAAGCAGCCGCCATCCTGGTAAACCAATACACCGCACTGGCCGGAAAGACCCGCGTGGAAGTCGCTGAAGCCATGACCGCTGGCGGCGCGCAGTCCGCTGCCCGCCTGGGCGACGAATCCGGCGATGAGCCGGCCGCTCTGAACACTCCTATTGAGGACCTGAACTTGAGCGCCCGCACCACCAACGCCCTGGTCAACAACGACATCCACACCATCAAGGACCTGTTTAGCCTCAGCGACGCTGAGTTGCGCGACCTGAAGGGCTTCGGCAGCAAAGCGCTCGACGAGGTCAAAGAAAAGTTAGCGGAGTTGGAGCTGTAACATGCATCGTCACGGATACCAAGGCCGCAAACTGCACCGCGAGCGCGACCAACGCAACGCGCTGGTGAAGGGCTTGGCCGACAGCCTCGTGAAATACGAGAGCATCGAGACCACTCTTCCCAAGGCCAAAGAAGTGGTGCCTTACGTTGAGAAACTGATCACCAAGGCAAAGAAGGGCGCTCTGCATAACCGCCGCCAGGTCTTAGCTGACCTGCAGACCGTTGCCAGCGCCCACAAGCTCGTCGACGAGATCGCGCCGAAGCTAGGCGGCCGCAACAGCGGTCACCTGCGCATCGAGAAGACCCGCCTGCGCCGCGGCGACAATACCCAGATGGCACGCATCAGCTTTGTTGACGACCTCAAGGAAGCCCCGGTAGCCAAACGCGCTGCCAAGGGCGAACCAGAGGCCAAGCCCGAAGCTGAAGCCAAGAAGCCAATCGCCAAAACTCCTGCTAAAAAAGCCGCTGTCAAGCCGGCCGCCAAGAAGGAGACCAAGTAATGAAAACCTATAGCGCTAAGCCCAGCGACATTACCCGCAAGTGGTACGTCGTGGACGCCAGCGAAGCACCGCTCGGCCGCGTGGCCACTAAGATTGCAACGCTGCTGACCGGCAAGGGCAAGCCCACCTTCACCCACCACATCGACACCGGCGACTACGTTATCGTAATCAACGCCGGCAAAGTAGTGGTGACCGGCACGAAGATGGACACCAAAATGTACTACAAGCACAGCAACTTCCCGGGCGGCCTCACCGAACTCACCATGCGTGAGAAGATGGAAAAGGAGCCGACCGCCGCTGTTTTCCAGGCCGTGCGCGGTATGTTACCCGTCAACAAGTTGCGTGATGCCCGCCTCGAGCGCCTGAAGATCTACGCCGGCGCCGAGCACAACCACGAAGCACAGAAACCGGAAGCTATTTCCGTGAAAGAAGGTAAATAACCATGGCTACGAAGAACGACTACTTCTATGCACTAGGTCGCCGCAAGAGCGCCACGGCCCGCGTCCGCATTAAGGGCGGCAAGGGCAGCATCGTGGTGAACGGCAAACCGGCCGAAGAGTACTTCGCTGGCAGCCAGAATCTGTTAAACGAGCTGAACAAGCCGTTTGCGGCCCTGGAGCAGGAGAACAAGTTCGACATCACCGCTCAGGTTGACGGCGGTGGCCACGCCGGCCAGGTGGAAGCAATCCGCCTCGGCATCGCCAAGGCTATCGTCACCATGAACGAAGACCTGAAGAGCACGCTAAAGCGTGCCGGCCAGCTGAGCCGCGACTCGCGTGAACGCGAGCGCAAGAAGTTTGGCCTCAAGGGCGCGCGCAAGCAGCGCCAGTTCACCAAGCGTTAGTTATACTTCCGTCAAGGTGCGAAGAGGAGCCTTCCCAAAAGGAGGCTCTTTTTCATTGACTTAGTATGTTACCTTAGGTATAGTACCTTAAGTATGGATCCTACTTTAAGTACGTATGAAGGCCAGCTTCTGGCCGGGTGGGAGGAAATTTATAAACGTGGCCAACTAACATTATGGATACTGCTGGCGCTCTATGACGGGCCAAAGCATATGTCCCTTATTAAGGACTACATCCAATCGCACACGGGCGGCATGCTCACCGCCGACGACCAGAGTATGTACCGGGCGCTCAGACGCTACGACGAAACAGAACTCGTCACCTTTAAAAGTGAGCAAGCTGCGGGCGGACCCGACCGCAAAATGTACAAACTAACCAAAACGGGCGAAAACGTCTTGGCGCAGTTCGTAAAGCGCGACATTGCCGTGCTGCTGCACGAGCCGATGATTAAGAAAATAATGGAGGATATATGAGCAAGAGTCGTGACGTAGTGTTTAAGGCAGGCCTTGGCTTGCAGTTGGTGCTGATTCCGGTGGCCTTTCTGTGGCGCTTCAGCCAAGAGGCGAATTATTACAACTGGGTTATCGCGTTTGCCTTTGCGGCAATTGCGGCGCTCTTTCTGTGGCCGCAGGCAATCCAGGTACGTACCGACCGCCTTAAGGCGATTCAGTGGCAATTTGCCTCTGTGGGACTGCTGCTGGTACTGAGCTGGGCGGCTTATGCGTACTTCCGCCACTACGTAGGCACTCACACGATCGCCCCCATCTACTCCATCGACTGGGAATCACTGTTTGGCAGCCGCTGGGTAATGTTGCTGGGGCCGGGCATTAGCCCCT
Organism: Saccharimonadales bacterium (SeqCode); assembly: GCA_036383395.1. Lineage (GTDB taxonomy): Bacteria > Patescibacteriota > Saccharimonadia > Saccharimonadales > UBA4665 > PMNU01. Next base: position 69,422 of record DASVOI010000029.1, on the reverse strand, counting down.
TCACAGCCACGCTCATCACCGCGCTGTGCGTCATCTTCCCGTTTGCTAATCTCTATCGCTACAAGCTCGACAAGAAGCGCATCAAGGGTATTAAAAAAGAAGACTTATTTATCTAAAGGCGGGAGCAATTCTGCCAGATCCTGCTGCAGGGCAATAAGCGTGGTATAGGCCACGCCGTGCATACCCAAGGCTTCGCCCGCTTTGATGTACTCTGGCCAGTCATCTACAAACAGGGCTTCGTCCGGCTGTACGCCCAGTTCGTTCAGGCAAACCTGGAAGATTTCCCGCTGCGGCTTCGAGAAACCGACGGCGCCGGACAACGTTTTGTTGTCGAACAAATCGTGGTATTGCGCCGGCAGATGATGCTCCAGGAAGTCAGGGTCGGCATTGCTCAAAAGGCCAATTTTATAATGCGGCTTCAGCTCGTCTTTTATATATGTCAGTAGCGGCTCGTTCAGGGCTTTGGTACCGGCAGCCACAACGACGCCGTAAAAGTCGAAGATAATAGCTTTAATCATGCCTTCAGTCTAGCATATGTACATAAACAGTTTTGTATGCTATGCTAGCGGCACTATGAACCATATTCGTAGCACACACTTTGCGTATTGGCAGACCGACATCTCTGTGGCGGTTTGTTCTGTGTGCTCGTAAAATAACTTCAAACATATTGGAGAGGCCGCCAACAGGCGGTTTTTTAGTAGCAATAATTTGGAGATTTTTATGAAAGCAATACAAGAACTCGTAAACGACCCGCTCGCTTATTTAGAAAGCGCGGGCAAATATGACAAGAGCAACCTCGCGGCCGCACTGCAGGATGGCGGCCGAAACACCACAATACGCGTGTGTCTTTGGCGCAGCCGCTAACATGCCGTTGCGCGCGTTCGGCTACCTTATGAGTGCCGCGCGTGTCGCCCAGTACTTGCCGCTGGCCCAGGTCCAGATGGTGCACACGCTGCATACCGGGAATCGAGTCAATGGCGCGCCCCTCGAGACAGCAAGAAGCTGCGCCGTAAGATATGCTGGCCTCGGCAAGCTGCCGCTCGCGGCCAGCGGCCTAAAAGTGGCTGGCGGGCTGACGTTTACGACCGATCCGCTGGAACCACTCGAACTCGATGAGACCAAAATAACTGCCGCGCTGGCAAAGTTGCCGCACGCGCATCGCGACCGACTGCTGAACGGCGGCCACAAGCGCGGCGCAGATGCTATCGCCTACATCGCTGCTCACGTGCAGATGCACGACACTGCCGCGGCGCTGCTGCCGCTTCGCCCGGAAGACCCTGAGCCCATTGCGCCCAGCCGCATCATTAGCTTGGGTGCTCAAAGCGAGCGGGCATTCTACCTGGCGCGCATGGCTTGCCGCGACGAAGGCTTGCCAGTGCCCGGGCAGGTTGAAACCGCCCAGCTCTTTACCCGTCATGTGCTGCCGCCCTACCAATTCGATAGCCGCGGCTGCTCCGAACCACCCATGGAAGAGATATTGGCAGCTCCGCCATTCCGCCAGCCGCTTGAATGGGCGCCAATCCCCTACGAAAAGGTAGCCGCCGAACTCAGCGCCACGCGCGACCTTACCTACTTAGATATGTGTATGAATCAAGGAGGACACATCTATGCGTAAACCGATCGTCATTCTGGGCGGCATGGGGCCGCAGGCCTCACTCCGCCTTCACCAACTGCTGATGCAAGAATCGCTGCGCTACCACAATGGCAGCGGTGATGGTTTTCCGTATGTCGTGCACTTTTCGCTGCCGGTTGCCGACTTTATCAGCGATGCAGCCGCCCAAAAGGCCGCCGCTCAGACCCTGCGCGGGCTGAGCGGCACCATCCGGGCACTCGAGCCAACGAGCATCTTGCTGGCCTGCAACACGGCGCATCTGTTGGCCGAAGAGGTGGCGCTGCTACGCCGGGCGCCGTTTGTATCTATGCCAGAAACGGTTGCCGACACGCTTGAGCAGCGCGGGCTGCAGCGCGTCGGTCTTTTAGCGACGCCGAACACAATTCGTTCGGGCCTATACCACCGAGTATTCGCCCGGCGAGGCATAGCCACCGTTGCGCCGTCCGCACCACAGCGCAGACAACTAGAAGCGGCGATCCGCAGCGTGATCGCCGGCGAACTGGCCCCAGCGCACCAGAAAAAATTGCTGGCAATTGCGACATCACTGGAGCGCCGCGGGGCCGAGGCAATCGTGCTGGGCTGCACAGAGTTGCCGCTGTTGTTCCCAGCCTCTGAGTCGCCGCTGCCAGCCTTCGACTGCCTGCAGCTGCTCGCCGAGGCCGCAATCAGCCAACAGTACTGTATAATGGAGAAATAAGATGAAACCCGTGATCCTTACTGGCATTCGAGCCAACAACGACCTGACGATTGGGAATTACCTGGGCGCCTTGCTGCCTATCATCGACATGGCCAAAAGCCGCGCCGGCGAGTACCAGGTAAACTTGTTTGTGCCAGACCTGCACAGCTTTACCACGCCCATCGACCACGCCCAGCTCCAGACTCAAATCATGCAAAACCTGCGGGTGTTTGCCGCCGCCGGACTGCCGCTCGACAACCCTGACGTGCACATTTATAGGCAAAGCTATGTGCCGGCGCACTCTGAACTGACGTGGATTTTGGACTGTTTTACCGGCATGGGCGAGATGGGCCGCATGACTCAGTTTAAAGACAAGTCGGCCAAACTCAGCGAAGACCGCATCAGCCTTGGGCTGTTCAACTATCCGGTGCTGATGGCCGCCGACATTCTGCTGTACAACGCCCAATATGTGCCGGTGGGCGACGACCAAACCCAGCACCTGGAATTTACCCGCGATATCGCCGAGCGCCTCAATAACCAATTTGGCGAGCTGTTTACCGTGCCGCTGCCCGTGCCTAAGCAGCACGAATTCTTTGGCAAGGACCAAGGCCTGCGCATCCGCGACCTGCTTGATCCCACCAAAAAAATGAGCAAGAGCGACGAAACCGGCCGCGGCGTAATATTCATGAGCGACACTCCCGAAGTCGTGAGCAAGAAGATCATGAGCGCGGCCACCGACAGCTTTGGCGAAGTGAAATTCGACATAAAGGAGCGGCCGGGCGTGACCAATCTGCTGCAAATCCTGGGCCTGCTATCTGGCCGGCCGCAGCAAGAAGTCACCGCCGAGTGGGAGGGCAAAACCAGCTATGGCGACCTCAAAAAAACCGTGGCCGAAGTGGTTAGCAGCTTCTTGCAAGACTTCCAGGCCAAGCTCGCTGGCGTCAACGACCAGGCCATCCTCAGCAAACTCGAAGCAAGCGAAAAACAGATGAACGAAACCGCCAACGCCACACTGTTGCGCGCGCAGCAGGCGGTCGGCCTCAGGCCAAAGCGCTAGCATGGTAGCGGTCGTTTCCGAAGACCAGGCCGGCATGCGCCTCGACTCGTTCGTGGCTGTTAGCATGCCGCGCCTGAGCCGGGCTTACGCCCGCACATTGTGCGACACCGGCAAGGTGCTCGTAAACGGTGCTGACCGCAAGGCCGGGCACAAGTTGAAGCCGGGCGACGAAGTGGCCATCGACTACGATGAAGCCGAGCTGGACGTCATACCCGACATTGATCTGCCGATACTCTACGAAGACGACGACTGCATCGTTATTAACAAGCCGGCCGGCGTGCTCACCCATACCCAAGGCGCGTTTAACCAAGAGGCGACAGTGGCGTCCTTTTTGCGCGGCAAATTTCAGGGCGACGTCGGCAGCGGCGAGCGGGCAGGGGTCGTGCATCGCCTGGACCGCGCCACCAGCGGCGTCATCATTGGCGCCAAAAACCAGCTCGCCCTCAGCTGGTTGCAAAAACAGTTCGCCCAGCGCAAGGTGCATAAAACGTATGTCGCCGTCGTAGAAGGGCATATGAGGCAACAGGAAGCGCTCATCGACATGCCGATTGAGCGCAACCCCAAGGCGCCGGCAACCTTCCGCGTGGGCGTCAACGGCAAAGCAGCTGTCACGCACTATCAAGTGCTCGACGAAGGCAAGCACTACACTATGCTGGAGCTCAAACCCGAAACCGGCCGCACCCACCAGCTGCGCGTGCACCTCGCCAAGATCGGCCATCCGATTGTCGGCGATCCGCTGTACGGCAGCGGCCAATTCGGCGACCGGCTCTTCCTGCACGCTCTGAGCCTAGAGATCACCTTGCCGAACCGCGAGCGCCGCACGTTTAGTGCGCCTCTGCCGCCGGAATTCAAGGAGCAGGTGCATGTTTGATCCGCTCATTCTGCACGACACCACCCGCGCAGCCGCCGAGCAGTTTGTAACCAACCCGGCGCACGCCGTGATCATCGCCGGAACTGACGGCATTGGCAAAGCCGCACTGGCCGAGTGTATTGCCGCCGAGCTCTTAGGCATCGCGCCCGAAAAGCTCGAGGCCTACCCGCACTTTATGCGCGTGCTGCCAGACGGCGCCAGCATTTCGATTGATCGCATCCGCGACTTGCAACGTTTTTTGCAGCTCAAGACCATTGGCGGCCGCCCGCTGCGCCGCGCCATCATTGTTGAGCACGCTAGCGCGCTAACCACCGAAGCCCAAAACGCTTACCTCAAACTACTAGAGGAGCCGCCGGCCGACACCCTTATGCTGCTGACCGTGAGCAGCCCGCGCGCGCTGTTGCCGACGATTCTCTCCCGCGCCCAGGTCCTTACCGTGCATCCGCCCACCGAGGCGCAGTTGCAACCTCTCATGACGGCCAGCGGCAAAGACGAGGCCACTGTACGCCAGGCCTACTTCCTGAGCGGCGGGTTACCGGGCCTACTGAGCGCACTCCTAAACAACGACGAGGCCCACCCGCTGCTCGAAAGCGTCGCCACCGCCAAAGAAATTTTGCAAAAGCAGCCGTTTGAACGCTTGGGCTTGGTTGACGGCCTGAGCAAACAAAAGGAGCAGGCAAGCGCCGTGCTCGAAGCCCTGGAGCGAATCGCTACCGCCGGCATCAGCGGCGCGGCCGCCAAAAGCGACAACGCCCGGCTCAAGCAGTGGCATTTTATTCGCAAGCAAACGCTGTCCGCCAGAGAGGCGCTGGCCCGCAGCGCCAACGCCAAGCTAACCTTGAGCAATTTGTTCTTGCATTTACCGGGTTAAGGTTCTTATAATAATTGCTAATATGTTTGAGCTTGCGATTGTCGGAGCATTTGGCATTCTCGCCTTTCATAACACCAAGGTGCATGATGATGAGTTCTTGGGTGCCAGCCGCAAAATCGGCGATCGTATGGGCAAGCTGTGGGACATCGCCCACCTCAGTATGCGCGAAAATCGCTTGCTGCGCGCCGAGAAAGCCCTTTTGACCATCTTAAAGATTGACGAACGCAACGCTGCCGCCTACAACCGCCTGGGCATCCTCTACGCCAAGCAAAAAGAGTACCGCGACGCCATCGACTGCTTCGAAATTGCCAGCTCCATTGAAGCAACCCCTTCCAGCCTCCACAATTTGGGGCTGATTTATTATGAAACGGAAAATTACGAAAAAGCGGCCATCGCCTTCGAGCAAGCACTGAAGCTCGAAGACAGTCTGGCCGCCCGCCACGTCGCCTACGCCAAGGTCCAAGAGAAGCTCGGCAACGAAAAGCTGATGTTCCAAGCCCTAGAAAAAGCAGTCGAGCTGGAGAACAACAAAGAAACGCTCGGTCTTTTGCACAAGGCCTACCTGGACCGTGGCATGCAAGCCGAAGCCGACATGCTCGAACAAAAGCTCAAGAAGTTGATTGTACCGGCCGGCAAGCCGAAGCGCATGATCCGCCCGGCCAAGCGCGTCGTTGTTTAAAACGGCTTCGTCTGGTACAATCTGATCTGTTATTGCCGACATAGCTCAGTGGCTAGAGCGGCTGTTTTGTAAACAGCGGGTCGTGGGTTCGAATCCCTCTGTCGGCTCCATTTTCACCTTCCATAACAGGGGCGAAAATGATAGAATAGCTGGTACGCAGGGATAGTGAAGCGGTCAAACACGGGTGACTGTAAATCATCTGGCTCAGCCTTCGGGGGTTCGAATCCCTCTCCCTGCACCAAGATTTCTTATGCGCATGAAGATTATTATTGTTTCAGTGGTGGTGACCGCTGGATTCATCGGCGGGCTACTCTTCTACCACTCCAAGCAGGACGGCAAGCACGACTGTGTTAGCTACTACGGCAAAGACGGTAAACAGTTGCTCTACAAAGATTGCCAGCAATAGCCCGCAAAAGCAGCGGGCTTTTTGTTATAGTACGGTATATGGCTCAACCAAACACACTCAGCAAGGCGCCGCCGGTGGATCCGGGCGAGCTTGCCAAGGCAAGTCCGCGCCGGAAGTTTATCTGGATCATCGCGGTACTGGTGGTTGCCGCAGCACTTGCCGCCGTCTTCACGCAAAAAGCCTGGTATCCGCATGCGCAGCGGGCCTTCTACACCGCGCAGGTCAAGTCGGCATTGAACAGCGAGCGCAACACGCTCAAAGATCCGTTCCTGTCGCTGGGCTTTACCAATGTCAACGGCCCGAAAAATGCCTGCACCTACGGCCCCGAGTACGGCTACAGCGGCAACAAGCTCACATGCACCTCTACGCTGCAAAGCTACACGGTACTGCCCGCCAGCGACAAAGACAGGTCTGTGATCAATACGTCGGCGATTCTCCTGGCTGGCTTACTGGTTGAAGACGGCTGGAAGTCCGGCAGCATGCCCTTAAACGAATGGATGCGAAGCCTGACGGCCGGTGCCGACAATCTGCCCGACCAGTTCAACTACAAACACACTGGCGACATGTACTGCACGCTCGACTACAGCGTGGCGTATTCTAAGCCCAAGCCGGCTGCCATGAATGTTGTCATGGAGTGCGCCACACCCGAAAGCAAGCCGGTCGCCGGGCATTACTAGCCTAGGCGATTCGCTCTTGGAATATAAGCGGTTTTCTGCTATCATTACCCCTTGTAGACAACGGATATGCCGTCTTAGCTCAGGGGTAGAGCACCTCCATGGTAAGGAGGGGGTCTCGGGTTCAAATCCCGAAGACGGCTCCATATTTGCACATGAATGAACTCACCCATAATCCTCAACCAAGCGTTGAGGATTATTTACACCCGGCCTACTGGGATGATGCAACAATAGGCTACGGTCAGCTTGTTCCATACCCACTGGCTAAGTACAACCTGGCCGCCGACCGCGCGAGCGCCGAGATATTGGGCGCCCACATTGCGCGCGGTGCCGGCACGCTCGCCCTGCAGCAGTATCGGGCGGGCGACACCTTCCGCGCGGCTAATCACGCGCATGGCACTATTGTGCGCTTGCGCAGCGAGAACTTGCTTCACCTCGTGCCGCTGGACGAAGCGCGCGTCGATGTTGCAGCCTATGCCGGCAAACAGCCGCCGGAGCGAGTAACATCATTGCTCGCGGACGACATTCAGCACGACGGCGACCGGTATACGTTTGGCAACTTCGTGTATTGGGGTGTGGTCTGCCATATCGGCAGGCGCCCGCGCTTGCTCACCTATACTGCGAGCCAGGTGCAGATGCAAGATGGGGCAGTGTATATGCCGCAATCTATACCGCTGCAACCGACGTTTGACATAGGGACGACATACCATTACGGCTCTGGCGGCGAAGAAGTGCTCGAGCGCGTGCACACGCTTGAGGTGTGCGGCATGGGCGCTGCGCGGCAGAAACGATCATGGAACACCTTCTTGGCGGGCCTGCGGCGTCTGGCCACGGGCGCTGGCTAGATTGACAGTCCGCGGTAATAAGGCCGTTTACAAACTGCGGCTCATCTGTTAAAATTTATAAGAATTAGCGAATAAAAGGTTTATTTCATATGGCTAAAAAAGGTGACAAGCGCAAACTAATCGGCCTCGTAAGCGAGGAGTCCGGCGAGCGCATCTACTACACAACCAAGAACACCATGAACACGCCCGAGAAGCTGTCTCTACGCAAATACAGCCCGAAGCTGCGCAAGCACGTCGTGTTCACCGAGACCAAGAAAAACTTGGGCCGCAACGAAGTCAAACCAAAGAAATAGGCTTCGCCCCTTGCGTTAAAAAGAGCCGCTCGACTGCGGCTCTTTTTTTAGTCTATCTTCGCGACGTCCAGCGCCGTATTGATGAACTCGGCGTGGCTCCACACCAACGGTGTCACGCTGATAGCAAAGCCGGTGTCGGGGTCAAATTGCTCGCTGAGCGCGCCGCTTTGCAGGGCGCGGGCCTTAGCCCAGTCCAAAAGCTCACTGGCTTGCTTGCCGTCGCCCAGCGCGTTAAAGTACTGCCCCAGCCACAGCGTACAAACGATCCACGGGTTGCCCTTGTACTGTTGCTTCGACAAGAAATAGCCGTCGTGCTCATCGCGGATAACCCCGCCGATTGGCGACTGGTTCCACAGCTTGCTTTTGACCTGCTCCAGCGTGCTCTGCATGCGCGGGTCGTCCAGCGGCAACCGGGCAAACATAAACGGGCCGTAGAGGTTGGAAATATCCAAAGTGTCGTTGTATTCCAGGCTGCCGTCTTCTTGCAGCAGAAAGCCTTTGCGGAAATAACCGTCGGGGTGATACAGCGCTTGCAAGCCTTGGCGCATACGGTCGGCTGACTTTTGCCAATTGGCTGAATCGTCGGGGTGCTTGGCCACTTCAGCCAGCTTAATAGCCGTTTCGAGCGCGGCAATCACGGTGCATACCGTGTAGGTGCTCGTCGAGAACTTCTGCTCCCACAAGTCGTAGCTGGCGTGCGGCAGGCCGGTGGCCTCGTCGACAAAATCGGCCATGAATGAGGCGCACGGCTCAATAAAGTTGTCGTAAAAGCCCTCTACAAACGTCGCGTCCTTGCTGGCGTTGTAGTATTCGCCCAGCATAAAGATGACCATGGCGGTTTCGTCTTCCTGAATGGCCAGCTCTTTGTGGCGGCCGTGCAATAGCGGATGCCAGGTACTGCCGATGGCGCGGTCAGGCTGGTACTTGTGCGCCAGGTAGCCGTCGCGGTGCATGGTGCCGCGAGCAAACTCAAAGAAATTGCGGGCCTCGTCGTAAATGCCAAAGCGGATAAGCGGCCAGATAGCGTAGGCGGCGTCGCGCGGCCAGCAGTAGCAGTAGTAGTCGCGCCCAAAATTAAAAATGCTAGAGTCGCCGCTGGCCAGAATGCTGCCGCGGTCGTCGACGTGCGCCTTGATAATCAGCAGGCTCTTCATGACCTCGGTGCGATACTCTTCGGGCAGCTGCGCCAGCTTGCGGCGGGCTGGCTCCATCCAGCGCTTCCAGTGGTCGCGGGCTTTTTGCAAACGGTCGTCAATGGAATAGTACTTGATGTGCGTGTGCACCACTTGGGCGTCGGACTGACTGTCGGCGGCTACAATCCAGTAGTCCAGGCCGAACGAGGTGTGCGCCTCGACCTCTTTGCGGAAACGCATAACGCTGTCGACGCCGCCGTGCTCCACCGGGTTGTTGCTGAGTTCGCCGTCCTCGGCGTCTTTAAACGTACCGGCCTTGCCCTCGATGCCATAGCTGCCGATAGCAAATTGGTCGAAATCGCCGTCGCCGCTAAACCGGCCGGCAGCCAGCAAACAGCACCGGCCCTTGTAGTCCAAGATGTAGTTGTCGTCGGGCACAAACAGCGCAGTGTCGGCCCGCCCGGCGCGCGAAATCTGAAACGCCTGATGCATAAAGATGCGCACGTCGCGGGGGTGGTCAGCCTCGTTGGTGACGTTAAGGCGGCGAATGAAGGCGTTGTACTCGGGGTCTACAAAGTCGTTGGCGCGAATGGTAATGCCCAGCCGCTCCGAATACATCTTAATGTCGCTCACCAGCGCCTCATCTTCAAAGCTAACGGTCATCTGCCACGTGCCGTCGTCGACCCAGCTAAACGAGCCATCAACCCACACGCCGATCTTGTGCTGGGAGTTGCGGGCGTTGGTCAGATTATCCAGGCCAACGTACGGGTAGTAGAAATCGTGCACCAACCCGTGTTCGTCCAGTCCCACAAACAATTGGCCGTTACTCAGGACCACCGGCCGGCCCATCATCAGACCTCCACCCCTTTGGCGGCCAGACGGAACTTGATGTCATGCCAGGCGTTCATAAAGGCGACGAAGGCGTCATAGGGGTTTTCGTACGGGCTGAAGTAAGCGTGGATATCGCCGTCGTTGAACCACTTGGTACACATATAGTAAAAGTGGTCGGAGGTTTGCAGCTTGCGGAAGTCGTCAATCAGCGCCAGGTCGCCGGTGTCGAGGATTTTGTTCTGCATTTCGTAAAGTGCATGGATAGCCGAACCCTGCATGCTGTTGCCGAGCCAGGCGGACAAATCGCGCTCGGTGTCGGCCCAGGTGATGGTTTGCGGGCAGTCCACGCGGTCAACCGGATCGAACGCGTCAATGACCTCTGACACGGTCATAAAGGTGTTGCCTGGCGTTTTCAGCCACTCGTTGGGCAAATGGGCCAGGAACTCGAAGATGCCCGTGTCATCCCACTGGTGTTCGCCGAAGGTTTCGTAGTCCATGAACAGGTCGAAGTTGGTGGCGTCGCCGCTGCTATTCAGCCAGTGCGTGAACTTATCGGCGGTGAGCGGCCAGCCGGCCCAACCCCGGTCGCCAAAACGGAAGGCGATGTCGTCGCTGAGCTTGTAGTTCTTCATGAGCAGGCGGATGTTGTCGGTGTAGGTCGGCTGATACACGAAGTTTGGCGAGCGCCAGCCCAGGACGTTGTCCCAGCCTTCGGCCAAGATGCCCTTGTAACCGGCCTTGTCGGCCCAGTAGGCCAGGTCGTTGTTGTAGGCCAGCTCGGTGTTGCGCAGCACTTTGGGCGTCTGGCCAAACACCTGCTGCACTTTTTCGGCGTGCATGTTGACTTGGGCCTCGAATTCACTGCGCGAGTAGAAAAATGCCAGGCTGTGGTGGTAGGTTTCGCCCACGATCTCGACGCGGCCAGTCGCGCACAGGTCTTTAAACGATTGCAAGGCTTCGGGCGCCCAGGCCTCCATCTGCTCAATGGCAGTACCGGTGATGCTCAGCGATAATTTAAATTCCGGGTGGTCGTTGAGCAGCTGCAGCAAACGGCGGTTGGTGGGCAGGTATGATTTCTCGGCCACCTTGTGCATGATGCGCTCGTTGTTGGTGCGGTCGTCGTAGGGCGCATCAAAGTAACGGTGATCGACGCCAGCGTCAAAGATGGTGTAGTGGCGCACGCGGTACGGCTGGTGGACATGCAGATACAAAACGATGGCCTTGCTCATACCAATGCTCCTTGCCGGGTGTGGTGGCTGTAAATGTCCAGCAGCTTATCGGCGGCCGCGTTCCAGTTCAGCCGGGTAAATTCCTGGTACGAATTCTGGTGCAGCGTATCGCGTAAGCTGTCGTTTTGCACCACGGCGGTAATCTTGTTGGCCATTTCGCTGATGTCCCAGAAGTCGACCTTGAGCGCGTTGTGCAACACTTCGGCCACGCCGCTCTGGCGGCTAATAAGCGACGGCGTGCCGTAGCCTATAGCCTCGAGGGCGGTCAGGCCGAACGGCTCAGAGATAGAGGGCATCACAAACAAGTCGGCGATGGCGTAGGCGTCGCGCCAGTTCTTGCCGCGCTGGAAACCGGCGTAGATGACATTTTTGGCAATGCCCAGATCGGCGCCCAGGCGCAACAGCTCAAAGTATTGCTCGCCACTGCCCACAATCAAAAACAACGTCTTGGGTTCGCGCATCACGACTTCTTTGGCGGCGTGCAGCAAGTTAGGGAGGCCCTTTTGCACGGTCAGACGGCTAACGGCCACCACCACGCGGTAGCCAATCGACTTCATAGCGGCCAGGTATTTGTAGGTGTTGTCGCCGTCGAGCGGCTCAAACATTTCGGGGTCGATGCTGTTGTGCACCACTTCGATCTTGTCGGCCGGGATGTCGTAATCTTCGACGATCATGTTCTTGGTGTGCTGGCTGACGGCCACAATGCGGTCGGCCAGCATGAACGATATACTCTCGATTTCGCGGCAAAGCGGGTTGCCCGGGCCGCCGCCGGCGCGGTCGCGCTCAACCGAATGCACGTGCAGCACGATAGGGCAGCGCAATGTTTGCTTGGCACGCAGCGCCGCCCGGAAGGTCAGCCAGTCGTGGGCGTGCACAATATCGAAGGAACGCTGTTGCACCAGTTGGGCCACAGCGTCTTCGTACATGTGCACCTGAGAATAAATGTCGTGCGTTTCGACGCGGCCATCTTTAAACACATATTTGTAGCTGTCGTAGGCGATGCCGCTCTTTAAAATCTCGGCCACGCCCTGCGGATGGGCGGCCGTAACCGTCATAAAGTTGATACCGTGGTCGGCTTGGTAGGGCAGTACAAACTCGATATCAGCGCCCTTACGAGCGAGCGCCTTACAGAGCTGGTAGCATGCTACACCAAGTCCACCGCTGTTGTGGGGAGGTAACTCCCACCCTAGCATCAAGATCCGCATATCCCTCTTTGGCTCTACTAATGTTATTCATCCATGATTATAAGCAGACACCGCACGAAGCACAACCACTTTGTTTTGTTTGTTCCGAAAATGAACAGAATCTTAACCGAGCAGGCGTACGAGCGCCAACTCGAAGGCCGCTTGCTTGTAGCTGAGCTGCTTTTCGTCGGCCCGTTTGAGCATATCTTTGGAGGCGGGCACCAGGATGTCGGCCAGCCGCTGATTGACCTCTTGCTCCTGCCAATGTTCGCCCTTGAGGTTCTGCTGCCACTCCAGGTACGACACGATAACGCCGCCAGCGTTCGCTACCACGTCGGGCAAGATTTCTTTGCCGGCATCCAGTAGTGCTGTCTCGGCCTCTTTGGTGACTGGGCCGTTAGCCAGCTCAACGATGATCTTGGCCTGCACGCCCCGGGCGTTGTCGGCGTCCACGGCGTTTTCCAGTGCGGCCAGCACTAAAATGTCAGCCTTGACGCCGGTAATTGCATCGCTGGGCAGCACGTCGGCGTCTGCTAGTGTTGCCGGGTCAGTTACCTTGGTGGGGTCGATGCCGCTGTTTTGCACCCACGTGTGTTTGCTGTTGGCCACGGCCACCAGTTTGAGGTTGGGATACAGCTCGTGCATAACCTTGGCAAAGAAGTAGCCGACGTTGCCGTAGCCTTGCAGTGCCACGGTTAGCGGCTTGTCAAGCATACCCTTGTGTTTGAGATATTCGGCCAGCACGATGACGCCACCGCGGCCAGTCGCCGCCTCGCGGCCCTCGGAGCCGCCGCCCTCCATGGACTTGCCGGTGAAGCTGCCGGGGTCTTTGTGGCCCACGGTCTTCTCGTATTCGTCAACCATCCAGTCGATGATTTTGCCGTTGGTGTTCACATCCGGCGCCGGAATGTCTTTATCAGAGCCAATGTGCAGCGCCAGCTGGCGAGCATAGTCGCGGGAGAGCTCTTCCAGCTCAGCCTCGGACAGCGCGCGCGGGTCAACCACGATGCCGCCTTTGCCGCCGCCCAGGCTCAAGCCAACAGCTGCCGTCTTTAGGCTCATAAGGGTAGCTAGGGCGCGTACTTCGTCGAGTGACACCTGCGGATGGAAGCGAATGCCGCCCTTGTGCGGCCCCAGCTTACTATTGTGCTGCACACGGTAGGCCGGGTAGGTCTTGCCGCCGGCGCGCACGTCAAAGGCGTGCTCGTGCTCCGGCTCTAAAAATGCCTCAATTGTCGCCTCATCATACCCCAACCCTAATGCCGCCTGACGAATAGACGCCTGGGCGGTTGCCAGCATGCTGTTCATTGTTACTCCTCGCTTTTGTGCTTACTAGTATACGCTTTAGTTGTAAGCACTCAAGCGGCGCACGTCTTGCCGCATCTGGTCGAAGTTATCATGGAAGTGATCGATGTGTTCGTAGCTCATGAAGCTGTCGGGCTGACTGCGGGCCTGCAACACTTGGCGTTGCAGCGTCGCGATACGGTTCTCGATGTCGCGCGGATTTTTCTTTACCTCAAGGTCGTTCACCAAATGCTGCATCTCCTGCCGCATAGCGAACGCCTGCGGATTCGCGGTGCCGCCAATGGCGTCATGCAACTGATATTGCAGCTGCCGCGCCCGGTCGTAAAAAGGTTGATAGGTTGGGTCGATCATGCTGTCCTCCCGCGCTGGCCCGCGCTGTTACGCTTTCATTATAGTACGAGGCCGCTACTCCGGCGTCAGCTTAACTACAGCCGAGGTATGCCGGCGAAGGCCGGGTGATTGAAGTCAGCCGCGATGAGCTCCGTCAGCCACGCCGGGTAGGCCGGGCCGCGCCTTGTCATACGGCGCACCAGCGACACCTCCAGGTCATTGGTCGCCAGGCGATCCATGGCTCCAGCAACCGACAGCTGCCACAGGTCATCTGCGAGCACAGGGTGTTCGACAAAGTCCGCAACAACCTGAGCTTTGACGAGGCCGGCTAAGTCCTTAACCCGGGCCAGGTCGTGCAGCACTTTCGTGGAGGCAATCAGGCTGGCATCAACAGCCAAAACACCTATGGGCATACGGATGGCGGCGCCGTTCTCGCTGCCGGTGTACGGCACTTCGCCAATAAAGTTGCGGAATCCTGTCCGGCTGCCGGTTAGGAGATCCGCCTTGAGTGGCGCAGTCCTGCTTGGCAATACTGCGCCGTGGTAGCCGTCCGTGGACATTCGGGCAACACCTCCGGTAAACCCTGGCTTGCTGTGGCCGATGCGATTAAACATGGCCCCGCAGACAACGGCGTCCACATCGAAGCCATGACCGTTGGGCAGGTGAGCATCAATGCCTTGCAGGGTGAACGCCGCACCGCCGAAAAGCAGAGCAGGGGTTTCACTTTCTTTGCCCTGCAGTTCAAGAGCGGCAGCAGTGTCTACAACCGCTTGATAGCGGGCGTTAAATTCTGCCGTAGCTTGCTGCGACGTAAACTGGTCAACCGCAAAAGCCATAATTACTATATTATAGCATATAATTATCTTATAAGCAATATCGTAACACCTCTAGCTTCAGCAGGTATTAGCCAAGGTGCCGCTGCCGCCGCGGCCGCGGCGCTCAACAACGTATACGGTAAAATCGACACCAAGCAGCTCGGCAATCTTCTCATAGTTGTGCGCCATTCGATTATTGCCAGGGACAATAACAAGGCCCGGGCCCGTGCCAGTCTGTGTATAAACGATAGTTGTGCCGTCCTTAGAATGCACAACTTGGCGCATGCTCATGAGCCGATGCCTTTCGCGACATAGCGAAGAAGTTCGGTTGCCATGCGATCATTGTAGCGCAAAACCGCGCCCAGAGGTGCGACTTTACCCTTCGACTTCTACCGCAAATCCGCCGTACGCCATGCGCGTCATTTCGACCGGCATTGGGTCGGGGAATTTGTCGGCTTCTTGGCTCATTTCTTCCATGACTTTCGCATTCACTTCGTCGCGGTGCTCTTTAGATTTGAAGACAATAAACGAGAACCACACCTCTTCGCCGTCCTTTGTGCCGGCCATTTCGCCGAAGGCGCGTGATTTTTGGTCGCCCATTTCTTGCTGTTTGAGGTCATCGGCCCGGCATTCATAGTACTCGAGCGCGCCGTGCTTCATCCATGAATCACGGCCCATGGTGGCCATTTTCTTGTACTCGTCTACCTTGTCGGCAGGCACTACTAGCACGAAACCATCTACGTATTTACCCATTTGCTTCCCCCTTTTCGAGATTTATGTTCTACGTATTTATGGTAGCATGGGCGGCTTGGGTGCAAGCATGATAGGCTTGCTATTTATTTATTGCGAACATTGTGTCACTCTTAGCACATTAAGGGGGAGTAGCTATGCGATCACGCTCAGTTCTGCGACGAAGTCTGTACGGAATTATGACGGCAATACTAACCGTTGGCACCACCGGACTATTAACGAGCAGCGGTGCGGCTGCGGCGGGACTTGCCATCGACAAGCAGGTAAGTGCGCACAGCGCCAGCGGTACAAGCACTACCGCTCCAACCTTCAGCACCGCGCAGACGAATGAGCTGCTGGTAGCATTTTTGAGCGCGGACGGGCCGAGCAAAGGCGGCTCGCAAACATACACAGGCGTAACGGGCGGCGGCCTCACATGGAAGTTGCGTCAGCGCAGCAATGCGCAAGCAGGAACGGCCGAAATCTGGACCGCAGTAGCCGCCGCGCAGGTCAACAACGTCAGCGTCAAGGCAACGCATAGCGGATCTAACGCGGCGTCCATTACCGTAGTTGCATTTACCGGCGCTGACACCGGCAACGGCGTCGGAGTAAGCGCCGCCGCCAGCGCGGCCAGCGGCGCCCCAAGCGTCGCGCTCACGACAACCAAGCCAGGCTCATGGGTATGGGCCGCCGGCACCGACTGGGATCAAGCCCAAGCGCGCACCGTGGGCAGCGCTCAAACAAAGGTAGACGAATACTTGCCGTCTGTAGGTGACACTTACTGGGTGCAGCGCCAAACGAACGTAACTCCAGCGGCTGGCACCACCGTGACTACGAACGACATCGCGCCAACCAGCGACCGGTGGGATCTCGCAGCCCTGGAAATTGCGCCGGCCGTAAGCGTGCCAGACACCACGCCGCCAAGCACGCCGCAAAACCTGGCGGCCAACGCTGTCGGTTCAAATCAAGTAGTATTAAGTTGGAATGCCAGCACCGACAATAGCGGTGTCGCCCCGCTCTACACACTATTTCGGGATGGCAGTGCATCACCGCTCGCCAGCAACGTAGCCAACACCACCTACACCGACAACAGCGCAGCCCCAAGCACTACCTACAGCTACTCGGTCCAGGCAGTTGACGGCAGCGGTAACGTTAGCAGCAACTCAAATGTCGCCACCGCCACTACCGGCACGCCAGATACCACCGCGCCAACCGTCGCTCTGACCGCGCCCGCCGATGGCGCCACCGTTACCGGCGTCACGACAGTAGCCGCGACGGCTACAGATGACGTAGCCGTAAAGAATGTGCAGTTCAAACTAACCAACCTAGCCACCAACACTACGGCCGACCTAGGCGCCCCGCTTGCTACGAGCCCCTATCAAACCAGTTGGGACACGAGCACTGTAGCGAACGGCCAATACGCACTAAGCGCTGTTGCTGCCGACACGTCGGGCAATACGACGACCTCAACAACAGTAACCGTTACCGTAGCCAACACCGCGCCGGTCGTACCAACTTTGGATGCATCAACTCCGGCGCCGGTAGGCGTGGGTCGTAATATCAGCAGCGTAACGACTGCGCCATTCTCGCCGCCTAGCGGCAGCGTTCTGTACGCCGCTTTGTCCCTCGATCAACTGCCAAACCAGCGAACGGTTGTTGGCTCTATCACCAACACCGGTACTCAGCTTAACTGGCAGCTGTTGGGCCGCGAAAACCACGGCAACGGCGGGGACGTAGAAGTGTGGTGGGCATATAACGCGAACGCGCAATCTGGCATTACCGTCACCACCAACTTCTCTCTGCCAAGCAAGGATGTAACCGCACCACTCGGCGATTTCCAGGTCATGGTGTTTAACAATGCAGCGGCCGATCAAAGCACGGCGGCTGCGGCCATTAACTGGAACGTGACCGGCGATGGCGATAACCATCCTACCGTTACCATAACGCCGACCCATCAGAATGCTCGGGTATACGCCGTGTTCGACAACTGGAATTACGGCGGCCAGTCAATTGTGCCCGGTACCGACCAGAGTATTACCTCTGAAGTCACCAACACCATCGACGTAGACAGCTACTGGATCCAGCAAAAGAACACGCCAGTGAACACTCCTGGCACGGCAATCACCATGGAGGCGACGCTTGGCGGCATCAACCCATGGCACGCGCTAGCCTGGGAGGTTGTGCCGGCGGCAGCGCATTAGATACGAATGAATGCATAGCTTTGGGGCCTATGCAACAACAGGGTAGAACGTTCTGCCTTGCACGCCGCTTGATACCGACCATACTTCAACGATCTTCCCGTCTGCAATTTTTAGAATGTCGGTGCCGCTACGGGAAACTCGCTCTCCGTCGTCGCCGTCATACGCCACGAAATACGGCCGCGCTACCAGGCCGGTGAGGCCGCCATCGCTCTCCGTCAGGTCGACCACGCACTCGCCCTCCGGTTTGAACACAATGTTCTTGCGCATGGTATGCCAAGCTTTAATAATTTCGGTCATTTGCTCTGGTGTATGGATAGAGTCAAAACGCTCCCCGCCGGCCTGAGCATAGTGCAGGGTGAAATTTGGCGCCATGATGGCGCCTGCCTGCGCATAATCTTCATTCCAGTAGGCGGTCCAGCGGTCAAATAGCTCTATGCCGCTCGCGTGCGTTGGATTGGTCATAGACTCCTCCAGATTAGTGTTTTGCTGTCACGCTTGATTATAGCAAACACGGCACTTTGCCCTTCGACCAGTGGCCCCTATTCTGTGCCGATACCTTCCACCGCATAGCTAACGCGAATAACGCCCTTCTTTTCCTTGATCTTCGGAATCGTAACTTTGCCAACTTCGTGGATATCTTTTACATGTGTGCCGCCACAAGGAACACCGAATTTTTCGCCATACATAACGACTCGGCCAGGTTTATTAGTAGGGATGTTGTCGGGGACGTGGCGACAGACAGTATGCATTTCGGATACCGGCATAAAACGAATGGAGTTGACGCTGCCTTGCTGGATGAACTCGTTTGTGCGCTGCTCGAGCTTGGCGCGCAGCGCTTCGGCCTGGGCCGGATCCCAGGTCCCGCTGTATTCGACAGCTGATAAGTGCGGATAATGTTGGCCCTTGGTGCCGACCCAATCAAGGCCAAGATCGGCCACGGCCATGTCGATGACATGCGCGGCGGAATGAAGCCGCATGTTAATGCCGCGCCGGACGTGGTCAACCTCGCAGTCGACGGCGTCGCCCTCTTTGAGTTGGCCGGCGGTGACGGTGCCCACGTGGTGCACTACGCCGTCTTCATCCAAGCGGACTTCTTCAACCGCAAAACTGCCGTTTGCGTTTTTTATCGTGCCCATATCCCAGTCTTGGCCGCCGCCCCGAGCATAAAAACAGGTCTGGTCGAGCGCGATGTCGGTGCGGTTGTCGTCAGTCGGAGTTACCGAAAGGATTTTGGCGCTGCACGCTTCGACCCCAAAATCCTGCATATAGAGAAGTTCAGTTGCCATGCGGATCATTGTACAGCAAAATCGCCTGAAGACGCGATCTGACAAATCTATAATTTCATGGCAGGGTGGATAGACGAAGATCGAACTTTTCTATCTGTTAGCGAAAACGCTGTTCAGAAACCTACCGAGAACCTATTGTGACAACCAGCATACTCAGCACAAACAATGGCACCATCGTGAGCTGATAAGGATACAGTTTTGACCGATTAATATGCATGTAAGCAAACATGCCTAACGTTGGAATAAGTAGCGTAATAGCTACGGCCGTATAAGGCTGAGCAACATGAAGTGTGGATAGAGTAATGATTCCAGCCAGAAGAAAACAGCACCATGACACATAGGCAGCGATAAAGTGAATCTTCTCCGTGCGGTCACGCGAAGGCAGAGTAGCTTGAACTAAATCGAGTATCGCCCATCCAACATTGAGGTAGAAAGGAACGTGTAAGTTATGTTCGACCAAAAGAAATTGGTAGGAGTATGCGAGATAAAGTACCTCGCAAACGATGTGGGCCATAAAATACAGCAGATGGCTTTTCCTTGTGAGCATGGCGTACTCACTAACAGAATATCGCCTATTGTCTCGATGATGCCATACGAGGTAGAAGTGTGTCCCGCTTGCTGCAAGTCCTGCAATCAGAAGAAAGACATATTTCATCAAGCTAATTTTAACAGCTCTGGAGAGGAGAGAGGACATTGAGTTCACCAATAAAACATAATGAGTTCGATCGTCCCATTTGCCCTGGGAGAAGATCGAACTCATTTACATCTGTTAAATTAACTGCTGTTTCGTGGCAGGAGAGACAGGACTCGAACCTGCGACACCCGGTTTTGGAGGCCAATTCGGCTATACTTTAACCGACCGATTCCGGCACAGCGCGAGGCGTGCCACCGGGCCGCTGACCAGCTCGGCGCGGCCGTCGTTGACGAATACATCGACAGGGGCGAGAGCGCCAAGTCTGCCAACCGGCCGCAGCTGCAAGCCATGCTCGCCCGGCTGCGCGATCAGCGCGACGTCGACTACGTGATCGTCCACAAGGTTGACCGGCTCGCCCGCTCGCGGCAGGACGATATCCGCCGCGTCGTCATGGGATGGATGCTGGAGCGGCAGGAAACCAGCGGCAAGGGTATCGCGGTACAACGGACACGCATCGAGAAGCTGGAACTCCGCGGACCACTGCTCCTGGATGGCGCGGTAGTCGTCCAGGCTCTGCACCGAACGGAACCGGCGGATCTCCCGTGACAGGCTGATATGCCAGCTGCCGTCCGCTTGCGGGCCGCCCATGCCCGACCAGCCGCAGGGCTCGACGACGAAAAGCTGGGACAGCCGGCGTAGCGCACCGGCCGACTCTCCGGTGAGTCGCAGCCCGCGCGCCAGTTGCTTGCTGGTGAAGGTCGGTGGCGTTGCCGGGGCACCTTCCGGCGTCGTCGAACGTCGGCCAACTGCCGGTCTCCCGGTAGCGGTCGTACACCGCCTGCACAAGGCGCTGCTGGTCGCGTTCCAGGCGAACGCCCTCCTCGGCCACCATGCCTCCTTGTTGGTCGCCAGCCAATGAACCTGCCATCGTGAGCTGTCGAGCCCACTGGCGCCGCAAGGGTAGAGCGGCACGGGCTGCTAGCCAGGGTGGCGCGCCGGAGATCGGCTGCCAAGGCGATTACGCACTCTCCCCACCACTCGAAAGCAGATATTGCCCACGCCCGCCAGCGGCGGTCGGCCTATTTCCCTTTATGCTTGCCTTTGTACTGGAAGTAACGGACGACTGGAACACTCGCGCCCAAGATGAACGCACTTCCCCACGAGAGAACTGCACTCCTACTTAGGCCGTCTTTGGTAAGATTAACTATCAATAGAATGAGGAAGAGTGCCAATATAGAGCCGATGACTAGACGCGACTCTTTGCCACGGCTCGTTGACGGAGAAGGCAGCCTTCTGTCATCTTGGCTATAGCTCCTTATGGCAACGAATAGCGCCATGCCCGCTAGTATGATCAAGAACAGTAACATCTTCCTATTTGCGCTTATTCTTCATCCGGATGTACCGGAAGATTGGCAACCCAATTGCAATTACAGACGTAAGCAACCATGCTGCCGTGAGTCCGCCGCTCTCCTTACGACCAACAAAATTGAGAAGCATGACCACGAAGGCAACTACGAGTACGGTGCCCATCACTAACCGCGCCTCTCTGCCCCTAGGCGTGGATGCAGGAGGAAACCGCCGGTCATCGCCCACGTAGGCCTTAGAGACCGCGAAGATGGCAATTATTGTTAAGAAGGTTGCTGCTAATAACATACTGTTCTTTCCATAATACCACCTTCTATCTATAGTTGAAGTACCTAAATAACTGATACACGCCCCTAAAGGTATCCAAGTCCCTTAGCGACTCTCCTTTTCCTTCCGCTAGAGAATCGTAGTAGCCGCCCGCAGCACCGAATGCGCAGCTCAGTCCGACATCAGCCGCTGTTACTTCTGGGCCACCAAGCGCCATTATTGCGCCTCCGGTCGCTGCGGCTTCAAGCCCTACCTGGCCACAGCCCATGACAGCTGAATGCACCTGTGGATTACTCCACGCCTTTTCAGCCCCGCCCTTAAGCCCGCCAGCGAACCAGGCGCCGCCGGATATTAGAGCCCTATCTATTCCAGAGCTGCTTACGTTCGCTCCGGCCATTCCGGGACTGACCTTTGGGACAGATCCCTTTACGCTTGGGGCGGTCGCCGCCACGAAAGCTGAGCCCCCATCCGTAAAGTGCGCCGTCTTGTCCGCTGCAACCACCTGGTTGATGATGCTCGGCGCCCAGACGTAGGCCACCCATTTCCCACTGTAATCACTCCCATTAATCGGGTCCAGCGCATACACGTAGTTGTTGGCCGTGCCGCCTGGCACGGGGTCAATCGACGTGAACCGGCCCAGCACTGACAGGTAGACACGGGCACCCATTTGGATTGGAACGAGGGCGAAGTCTGTCTCAGCTAGCTTCTCGCGGGAGGCACCGTAGCCGTAGCTGCCCTCGGCGGTGTTGGCCGGAAGGACGCTGCTGGGCAAGGGGTTGCCGAAGGGGTCGTAGGTGAAGGAGCTGAGCGGACCGTTGCCGTTGCTGGTGTTGGTGCCGGCGGCATTTGTGGTAAGCAGGGTGTGGCCAAGGGCACTGGGCAGGCTGTACTGCTTTTGGCTGTTGCCCGTTTGCTGCGGCTTAATGGTCAGCAGCACGCCGCCCGGCAGCTGCACATCTTTCTCGATGATGTTCCAGTTGGTGTCACGGATGAAGTCCGAGCCGTCGTCCGAGCCAGTGAAGCCGTAGAACCACTGGTTGGCGAGGGTCCAAGTGCCGGTGGTGACGTTGTCTTTCTCCCGGTAGGTAATGCGGTCTTGGACGTCGCGGTTGTAGTACATCGCCACGCCGGTAGTGCTGGCATTGAGCTGGGTGAAGTACGAGTTACGGTTAGAGGAGTCGTAACCCAGGTTTAATGGCGTGCTAGCACTGCCCAGCTTGGTCATGTTGCCGCGGGTGTCGTAGACGGGGGTGTTGTACAGGCTGTTGCTGCTGCGGAAGAGTTTGTCGGCGTAGTCGTAGCAGAAGTAAGTCGTCGTGCCGTTAATAGTCTGACTGGTGCGGTTGCCGTCCATACCGGAGTTCGGGTTCTTGCTGTTGCCGGTCCCGCAAGTGGTGGCGTCTTGGGTGCCGTAACCGTAGGCGTAGGTGTTGGCGCCAATAGTGGCAGCAGTAAGACGGTCGGCCGCGTCGTAAGTGTATGAGCTGGATAGCGTAGAGCTGCCACTCGTGACGCTGTCGCTGTTTATGCGGTTGCTCTGGGTCTCGTTGACGGTGTCCGTGACCGTTGTCGTGCCGTCGCCCATGCGGTAGGTCAAGCTATTAGTGCGGCCCAGCGAGTCGCGGCCCACGGTGATGCGCATGGAGCCAGCATTATTGTAGTCCACATGGTCGGTGCGGCCGTAACTGTCATAAGAGACGGTGGCATAAGTAGTACCGTCAAACATCTCAGTAGATAAGCGATACAAGCTGTCATACCCGAAGATTTCTTCGCCCATGTCGCCATACTTGCGCGTGAGCTGGCCGAGGGCGTTGTATTCATAGCCCGTCCAGTCACCCCAAGTATCGGTGTAGGCGGTGGTGCGGCCCAGCAGGTCGACGTCTGTTATCACCCAACCCTGCTCGTCGTAGACGGCGGTTTCCAGCGGGTTGCCGCTGACGGCGTAGTTGTAGTTAATCGTCCTGTCTGGGTTGCCGTTGTACGCCTGGACGTGCGTCTGCGATATGCGGCCGCGCGAGTCGTAGTAGTTACAGGTCCAGTTTTCGGTGTTGTAGCGGGTAGCAACCACGCGGCCGGCGTCATCGTAAATAGCTTCAGTAGTTCGGGGCGTTTGGCTACCCGTGCCGTCGGGGTCTGGATCTGTCGCGATCTTCAGCCGCCCGGCTTGCTTGTACGCCTCACTTGCCGTGGTACACGGGTTGTCGCGTGTCTCGGTGGCACCGTAGTAGCTGTAGTTGGTGGTCGCACCGCCCGGCAAAGCCTTGGTGAGCTGCCGCAAGTAACTGCCAGTTGCGCCCTGGGTTTCGTAGGTGCTGCCGGTGGTCAGGTTCAGGCCGGTTGGGTCAACGCTGGTGCTCTGCGCCAGGCCCAGCTCGGGGTTGCTGCCGTAGTTGGTGGCCGTGGTGGTGTTGCCAAGCGTGCTGTCGTAGGTGGTGGCGCCGGTGGTCAGGGAGTAGTCCGGGCTGAGGTAGCTGGTGAAGTCAATGGTGTCGCTCTGCCCCGGCCCGCTCATGTGCAGCGATATGCTGCCGGGCGTGCCCACGGTGGCAAGCGGAAGCGGCTCACACGCTACGGCAAGACCCGAAGCGAGGCGCACGAGAAGCTGACGACTCTGCTCGCAGAGGCGCACCGAGGCGTCCCGCAGCCGAGTCACATACCGCGCCTGGGCGACTATCTGGACCGTTGGCTTGCGGAGGTGGTTAAGCCGAATCAACGCCGTACCACCTACTCACGACACGAGATTTGCGTGCGGCTCCACCTCAAGCCGGCGCTCGGCGGCCGGCGCCTGGTGGACTTGACCGTTCCCGTGACACAGTCCTTCTTCAACCAGAAGCTCGCGGACGGCTGCTCGGTACGAAACGTGCACATCATGCGCGAGGCGCTCAGCGCTGCGTTGTCGAACGCCATTCGCGAAGAACTGCTGACCCGCAACGTGGCGCGGCTCGTGCGGCTGCCGAAATATGAACCGGACGAAGTAGAGCCGTGGAATGAGGAGGAAACGGCGCGCTTCCTCATCGCGGCACGCGACGACCCCTTCTACCCGATCTTCATGCTCATCTTCTTGTACGGCCTACGACGCGGCGAGTCGCTTGGCCTGCGTTGGTGTGATGTGGATTTCGAGAAACGGCAGGTACGGATCAGACAGCAGCTTCAGCGCGTGGGAACAGAGCGGTACGAGGGACCGGTAAAGACTCGGGCGGGCCGGCGCCCCCTCGGGATGCCCGACCTGGCCTATCGTGCTTTGCTGAATCAGCGCGCACGCCAGGACGAACAGCGACTCACGGCGGGAGACTCCTGGAAAGGCGGCAACGTCGATACCTTACTGGTGTTCACTACTGGTCGAGGGACGCCAATTGAGCCGCGAAACCTCTACCGAGCCTTCCAACAGATACGCGAACGGGCCGGCGTTCGGCGCATCCGGTTGCACGATCTGCGCCATACCAATGCCACGTTCCTTTACGAACTCGGCGTTTCCGATCATCGAATCCAACAACTCCTCGGGCAGTCCGACCCATCGGTTACACGAGGCTACATCCACCCGCGACAAGCTCCCGGATTCGATGCTACTGAAGCAGTCGCAGACCTATTGTTGAAATCACTCCACAACGCGCGCAGCTGTCAAAATTGGCTGTCAGCCCCCACGGGCGATAAAAAAATACTACAATTGTCTCTGGCAGGAGAGACAGGACTCGAACCTGCGACACCCGGTTTTGGAGACCGGTGCTCTACCAACTGAGCTACTCTCCTATATTCGGCCGCCGCGCTGGGCGTAAGCCGCCGGGCGCAAATCGGTAAATAACCCCTAGATGATATCAAATATATGGCATAATTGGTAGCACCCGCAAGGCCGTCATGGTACGATTGAAGCCTTGAACGTTACCTAAAACAGGAGCTACCTATGTCCGCATTTGCCCCAGAAGGTCCGCATTGGGCCGTCGAAATCCCCACCGTTGCCGTACAAGGCGGCCAGCCCAAGGAAGTCCCGCACGTGCTGCTGGTGGAGGGCGATGACCGCTTGCCCCAGTTCGACATTGTGTCTGGCGCGGCGCGGCCATTGGACCTCCGCACGCTTGAGGCTGTACGCGTGCCGTACGTCAACAACGATCCGACTCAAGGCCTGGCCGAAGATTGCGTCGCCGTCAATGACGCTGGCGGGCGGGGCATTGGTTTTGACCCCACCGACAGGCACGCCCTAGAGATGTGGTGGCAGCAAGAAGGCATACAGGCGGCATTCTTTAGCGACGACGCCGCGCGTGAGTGCGACTTGGACGCCTTGGTTGACGTACGCGCAGGCACGTTTGAACTCACCCAGGACCGATTCAGCTTTCATGTCACCAGCCAAGGACTGGTCATCGCCAGTTTGCGCACGCTGGTGCAGCGCGAGTTTGCCGCGCGTAACGGGCTGGCCAGGCGCAGCAGGGTTTCCTAATCTTGACCAATCTGGTATACCTATTACTACGATGCCCAAGGTAATGCCAACAAAACCCTTACTCATTCTCTTATACGGATACCCCGGCTCGGGCAAGTCTTTTTTTGCCCGGCAGCTGGCCGAAAATTTTCAGGCCGCGCACTTGCACTCTGAGCGCATCCGCGGCGAGCTTTTTGAGCGCCCACACTACGACAAAGAAGAAGACGACGTCATCGCTCAGCTCATGGACTACATGACGGGCGAATTCTTAAACGCAGGCTTAAGCGTCATTTACGACGGCCCGTCGCTGCGCGCCAACCAGCGCCGCACCTTGCGCGACATGGCTCGCCGTCACCACGCTCAGCCGGTGCTTATTTGGCTGCAAATTGACACCGAGAGCGCCTACAACCGCACCCAGGGCCGCGACCGGCGCCGCGCCGACGACAAATACGCCGGCCCGAACGACCGCGCCACGTTTGAGCGCATCGCCGGCGGTATGCAAAATCCGCAAAACGAAGACTACATCGTGGTCAGCGGCAAGCACACCTTTGACACGCAGCTCAGCGCGTTTGTAAAACGCATGCGCGAGCTTGGCCTGGTGCCCGAAAAAGGCGAAGTAAGCTCCAAAGTGGTCAAACCAGGCCTCGTTAACCTTATCCCGAACCCGGCGGCCGGCCGCGTGGACATGTCGCGCCGCAACATCGTAATCCGGTAAAGGAGCCCACGGTGGCGACAAAACAAGTTGAACTGGCTGGCATCGGCACCGTGATGCTGTACAAGCGGCGCGGCAACCGTTCTTTGCGGCTCAGCATTGGTAGCGCCGGCGAAGTGCGCGTCAGTATGCCGTACTGGCTGCCGTATAAAGCCGGCGAGCAGTTTGCCGTCAGCAAGCTAGCCTGGATCGACGCCCACCGCCTGCCGGAACGGCCCGGACTGCAGCACGGCCAAGCCGTAGGCAAGGCGCACCGCCTGCATTTTGCGCCAAGCGCCCAGGCCACGCGCATCACCACCCGGCTCAAAGACAACCAGATAGAAATTAACCACCCGGCCCGCTACCGCCAGAGCGATCCAGAGGTGCAAAAGGCCGCGCACAGCGCCGCCATCCGCGCCCTGCGCAAAGAGGCCGAGCAACTGCTGCCGATGCGCCTCCGCCAGCTAGCCCACCAAGAAGGCTTCTCGTTTAAAAACGTCAGCGTCAAGCAGCTCAAAAGCCGCTGGGGCAGCTGCAGCGCGCAGCAAGAAATCGTCCTGAATCTCTTTCTGATGCAGCTGCCGTGGCACCTTATTGATTACGTGCTGCTGCACGAGCTGACCCACACCAAAGTCATGCAGCACGGCACGCCTTTTTGGCAAGAAATGGAGCGCCACGCCCCGCACGCCAAACGCCTGCGCAAAGAAATTGGCGACTACCACCCCGTTTTAGCCGCACAATAACCAAGCACTATGGCATAATGATGGTTATGGTAAAAGGTATCCTTGCGAGGCGTGACTCGTACCGGCAGGCCAAACTGGACCACGAGCGGCTGAACAGCCTGATCAACAGCATGGCCGACGGCGTGCTGGCCGTTGACCGCGGCATGCACGTGGTTATGAGTAACGGTGCCGCCCTCAACATTTTGGACGTCAACAACTCGCTGCGCGGCAAACGCCTCAAAGACGTCATTAACCTGCAAGATAAAAACAAGCAGCCGATCGACATCGAAGACCTGGTGTCGCACACCGGCTCGTCGAGCAGCAGCCGCGACTACGTTATTCGGTATGAAGACGGCAGCCTGATGAACCTGTACCTCAGCATCGCGCCGGTGCACTTGGGCTACGGCAAGTCCGGCCAGCAAGGTTTTGTGCTGCTGATGCGCGACATCACGCACGAAAAGTCGCTCGAAGAAGAACGCGACGAGTTTATCAGCGTGGTCAGCCACGAGCTGCGTACGCCCATCGCCATTGCCGAGGGCAACGTCAGCAACGCCCAGTTTATGGTCACCAAAACCGGCGACACCAAGCTGGTCAAAGAAGCGCTGAAGCAGGCGCACGAGCAGATCCTGTTCCTGGCCGATCTCATTAACGACCTAGCAACACTGTCGCGCGCCGAACGCGGCAAGCTCACCCTAGACGTCGAGGAAATTAAGGTGCCCGAGCTGCTGAGCGACTTGGCTGCTAACTACACGCCGCAGGCCAAAGCCAAAGGGCTGAAGCTCGAAACCAAATTGCTGGGCAAGGTAGACAAGCTGCAATCCAGCAAGCTCTATGTGCGCGAAATTTTGCAAAACTTTATCACCAACGCGCTCAAATATACCGAGACCGGCAGCATTACGCTGAGCGCCGAAGCGGCCGACAAAGGCGTGCGCTTTAAAGTAAGCGACACCGGCATCGGCATCAGCCGGCCCGACCAAGAAAAGCTGTTCGACAAATTCTTCAGAAGCGAAGATTACCGCACGCGCAAAACCAATGGCACCGGCCTGGGTTTGTATGTGACACTGAAGCTGGCGCGGCTTATCCACGCCGATATCGACGTCGAGAGCGAGCTCAACAAAGGCTCGACGTTCTCTATATTTATTCCGCACCTTGGCGAATAAGCCTTACTTAATTTCGGGCAAATGGGGAATGACGTGCATGGCCGGGATGCAAATGTTGCGGCCCTTCCAGTCCACGGTAGAGAACTCGTACTGCCACATAGAGTAATGTGTCAGACCAATGTCCAGCAGCATACTCGCCGGCAGGCCAATAAGACCGAACGGCCAGCGCCCGGTGCGGGTGGTAAGCAGCAAAATTTCGTACGTCAGCACAAGCAGCAGCGAAGCAGCGGTGGCCAGGGCCGTCGCCAGCGCGCCAGCGCCAAAACTCCAGCCGGCCGCGGCCAGCACAAACGGCAGTACCAGAAAGACACACTCCACCAGCGACACCACAAAGACGTTTTCCGGCCGGCGGTGCAGCTGCGGGTAGCGAGTGCGCACGGCGGTGTCGCGCTGCTCGGCGGCCGACTTCATACTGGTGAGGCCGCTGGCCTGACTGGCACGGATAAAGCTATACGCGTCGGCCCGTGCCGCGCGGCGGGCAAAGTACGCCTCGGGTGTAATAGACCGCGCCACGGCCTGAAAGCCGCCGGCGTCTTCCAACACTTTGCGGCCGATAATCCAGCAGGTGCTGAGCACCGGCGGCCGGCGGAACAGGCGGCGGGGCGGCACCAGCTCCCACCAGTAGCGCAAACTTTGCAGCACGGCGTTGCCCGAGCCGCCGACGCGCGCCGGCAATACACCGACCATCTCTTTCTTTTTGGCGATCATAAGCGTGGCCAGCTGGCGGATGCTTTCGCGCTCCACGCGCACATCTACACCGCAAAACAAGATATATTGGCCGCTGGCTTCCTTCACTAAGCGGTCGTAGGCCTGATTTTTGGGCAGCCAGGTTTCTTTTGGCTCTTCGCCCTGGATAAAGCGCACGCCGTCGTGGGCGTAGCCGCGAATTATTTCGGAGGTGCGCTTGGTTTGCGAGCAGTCGTCCAGCACAATAACCTCCAGTTTGGGATAATCGCTGGCGATGATGCTTGCTAGGCAGGCCTGCAGATCATCGGTCTCGTTGCGCGCCGGAATCGCGACGGTAATGGTCGGCAACTGACTATCGCTGAGATGAGCGCGGCCTTGCTGCCAGACGGTGTGGCGCATGGTGCGATCGGTAGACAGCAACAGCGCCAAGGCCACCACTAGCTGCAAACCAGCCAGTATCGCCCACGGCAGCGGCCCGTGCGGCGGCCACTGGTGCCAGGCCCACCAGATTAGAGCGACGACGCCCTGGACGCCAATCAGCATCGTACTGGTGCGGCGTGTGGCTTGGCGCAAATAGACTTCGTGCATACGCTTCTCGGCGATACGCGACAGGTTAAAAATGCGATACAGGCTCGCCAGCAAGAGCAGGGCGCTAAACACATTCGGCTGAAACGCTAGCACAAGGCCAGACGCAAACGACGTGAGCGCCACCGCCAGCACCATGCCAGCCGTGCGCACTCGCCACAAGGGACGCACCCACACCAACGCCAGTTCTACCACCGCTGCCGCGCCCGCAAGCCAGAACATAACCATGAGCATACTATACCGCACCTTCGGCGCTACCCGCGCATTTTCCAAACCGGAGCTATTTGCTACACTGTCAATAATGTATAGCGATAAAAGGCCAGGCCTGTCACGTTGGGACAAGTTTGGCATTGGCGTCGGCTTTTTTGCAGTCAGCGCCGGCTTGGGCTGGAGCGCGGTGAATGCACTGGAAGGCGCGCAGACCCACGCCAACGCAGCCTTTCGCGCCGACAAGCAAGACAACGTCCGCTTGGCGGCCGCCGAAGAAGGCAAGCGCGGCGACGATGTCTGGATCGGCCTGGCGTTGATGGCCGGCACGGCAGCTACCATCGGCGCAGGGGCCGCAAGCTGGGCCTCGGCCGCCAAGGGCGCATACAACCGCTTTATGTTCACCGACGGCCAATGGTACTGGGAAAGCGCTGACGCCGCACAGGAACAACAAACCGTCACTCCGGTTGAAATCATCCCAGCTTTCGAGCCGGACACCGTTCTGCAACTTCCGCTCGAGGCCGCGCCAGCTCCCGAAGCCGCGGCATAGCAGCAAAGCGTCCTGGCATAGCGCCGAAGCATAGCGCTCATGCTAGCATATAGATAATGGCTATTAACCCTGCCCGGCGCTGGATTAAGAAGGACCTGGCCGTCCGCCAGCAGATCATCCGTGACTTCTATATCACGAACGACCCCAAGGTATCGGCCCGTTTCTTGCAACTCATTAAAGCACCGAAAGGCTATGGCGTATTCGCCAGCATCGGGCCGCGCATCGAGTATGGCATTTATGGCCGCGACTCCGTGGAAGTCGCTGAAGATTTGCTAGAAACGCATCCGCAACTGGTGCGCGAAATTTTGGTGCTGCTCGCCAGCCTGCAAGGCGTGCTGATCGACCACCACAGCGAGGAAGAACCCGGCAAGATCCACCACGAATACCGCCGCGACTACTACAACGGCCACCGCATCCCGCGTCCGGCGCAGGCGGCGCTGGCCACCATGCGGCGTATCGCCGGCTTCGAGCACAAGCCGCTTTTGTACTACGGCAGCCTCGATGCGACACCGCTGTTCGTGCGCATCGTGCACCGCTACACCAAGCTGCACGGCCGCGACATCCTCGACCAAGTCGTAAAGGGCAAAGACGGTATTAAGCGCCCGCTTCGCGACCACGTGCACATGGCTGCCGAATGGATTGCCGGCAAGGTCGCCGCCAGTTCTTGGGGGCTGCTCGAAGGCGTGCCGCAAAACCTGGACGGACTCATTAACCAGGAGTGGGAAGACTCCGGCGAAGCTTACGTACATACCAGCGGCGCCTTTGCCAACTTCAAAGCCGGTATCGCCGCCATTGAGCTGCAAGGCTACGCCTACGATGCGCTGCTGGCCGCCGCAGAACTCGTGGCCAAAGGCCAGGCCGAGGTCGATATGTGGCGGGCCATGGCCACGCGCATACAAGAGCAAACACTCAAATTGTTCTGGATGCCAAAATATAAATACTTTTGCATGGGCCTCGACCGCGACCCCAAAACCGGCGATACGCGGCAGGTAGCCACCCTCAACGCCAACGGCGCGCTGCTCATGGACAGTCACTTGCTCAGCGACCTGCCAGTCAGCCTGCGCAAGCACTACCTAGACGGCATCGAAAAGATGCTCACCAGCGAAGACTTCTGGACAGCGGCCGGGCCGCGTATCCGGGCGCTGCGCTACGGCAATATCATCACCTACGCCGATTACCACGGCAGTCTGGTAACCTGGCCAAAAGAAACATATGACATTGCCAAAGGCTTCCGCCGCAACGGCCGCGAGGCCATGGCCCGCATACTGGAAGACCGGATTCTGGACAGCGTCGCCCAGGCTGGCGAGTTTTACGAATTCTTTTTGGTAAACCGCGACGGCCGGGTCAAATACCATTACCGGCGTCAAAACCCCGGCGAGCCGGACATTCGCGACTTTAGCGCCGCCGTACTGCCCGAGGCCGGGCAAGCCTGGACGATCTCGGCCGTGCTCGCGATTATCGCCCGCCGCAGGAATTCTGAAAAGAAGCTGAAACAGATGTAAACAATCCTTGCAGCAGAAACAGAACGTAGCGTATGATATGCGTAATTCATCTTTTGTGGTTTCGTTAACACAAAATAAGAGAGGGGTTATATGCGCAGGCTTGGCAAGTTAAGCAAAGGTGGGACGTCTTGCGTATCTTGATGATATCCGACCACGCCGATCCGCTGGCAAAGGTCGGCTCCAAAGAATCGGGCGGCCAAAACGTCTACGTCATGAATGTCGCCGCATTGCTTGCCCGAAATGGCCATAAAGTTGACGTATATACGCGGTGGGATGCTCGATCAAAACAAGAAGAGGTCCAGGTCCGCCCTGGATTTCGTGTTATTCGAGTGGCTGCCGGGCCGCGCGGGTACATGCCGCGCGATTCGTTTTTGCACATCACCGACGATTTTGCCCGCCGCATCCAGGAGCGCGTACAGCGCGAGGGGCTGCGCTACGACGTTATCTTCACTAATTACTGGTTCTCTGGAGTCATTGGGCTGCAGCTGGCCAAGCTCTATGATTTACCGCTGACGCACGTGTACCACTCCATCGGCCAAACCAAATTTGAAACCCTGCAAAAGGTCCATCCCGAAGAAGTCGACCAAGCCCTCTTTGCCGTGCGGGCCCAGTGGGAAAAGCGCATCGCCGAGCAGGCGGCCAGTATCATAGCCACCAGTCCGGTAGAGCAGGGCGATGTCATCCGCCTGTTTGGCGTGCCAAAAAAGAAAGTGGTGTGCATACCAGTGGGTGTTGACGCGCAGCTGTTCAAGCCGCGCTCGCAGCGCTGGTGCCGCCAAAAGCTCAAGCTGGGTACGGCCGGGCAACTCGTGCTGTATGTCGGGCGGCTGGAGTGGCGCAAGGGCGTGGCCACGCTGATCCGCGCCATGCACTTGCCGCAACTCGCGAATACCGAACTCTACGTTGTGGGCGGCGGCAACACCAAGGCAACCAAAACGCTCGACGCCGGCGAGCGCGCCCGGCTGCAAGCCATTGTCAAAGAGCTGCGGTTGACCAAGCGTGTCCATTTCTTGGGCGGCAAACCGCAACACCAACTGGCGCTGTACTATGGCGCGGCCGATGTCTGTGCGGTGCCATCTTACTACGAGCCGTTTGGCATCGTGCCGATTGAAGCAATGTCTTGCGGCACGCCGGTCGTGGCCTCTGCAACTGGCGGTATGCGCTTTACCGTACGGCCAGGCCGCACCGGGCAGCTCGCCATGCCCAATAACACCGCCGAACTCGCCGCCAAGCTGGCGCTGACGCTCACAAAGGGCAAAGCAGCGTACGCTGCGGCCGCCCGCGCGCATGTGCTGCAAAACTTTTCCTGGCCAAAAATTGCCCGAGCCATCTCTGACCACCTGCAAACACTGCATAGCGCCGCGCACGCCGGGGTGGGTGCCGCCTCGTTGGCTGCCACCAAACAGCAAGCGGCCGATATCGCCCGGCGCATGGCGACCGACATCGTATGAGCGTACCCGTTATCACCCAATTGCTCGCCAAGCAGCACGTCCATAATGGCACCTACCAGGCCATTTTTACCGATCTGGACGGCACATTCGTGGTGGAGGGAAGTGCGGCCGCCGCCAAAGCCGCGGCCCAGCTGGTACAGCGGGCGCACATCAATAGCTGGCCGCTGATTGCCATGACCGGCCGCGGCAGCGAACGCTTGCTGCACGAGCTGCACAGCGGCATATTGCCGGCCTTTAGCGCGCTTATTAGCGCTGGGGGCAGCGAAATTTTACTGCGCCGCGGCGACGCATACGAGCCAGATGCGCTTTATGCCGAGCGCATGCACCGCTTGTTCGACCGCTCGCAGGTGCTGCAAACCGCCAAACGCCTCGCCACTAGCGCCGGTGGGCATTTCAAACTCAAGCTGGATTCGGAGCTGGTTGAAGCCCATAAGGTAACATACTGCTTTTTAGCCGCCCGCCCGGCCGAGATCGAACAGGTGCGGGATATGTTCCAGTCGACCTTTCAAAAGCTTAAAATCAGCGTCTGCGAAGATATTTACTACCTGCCGGCAGACGGAGCGCCGCAGCGCTACACGCTCGACATCCTGCCGGCTGGCAAGGGCGACGCCATCCGATACCTGATGCAGGCCTACGGCATCACCGGTGGCATTGTGGCCGGCGACAGCGGCAACGACGTTGACGCACTGCAAGTCCCGGGCTTACAGGCCGTGCTCGTCGGCAACCACCAGCCCACAGCGCAGGCCGCGCTTGCAGGCACCGATGTCTTTATCGACTCGCCCGACCGCATCGGCGCTCAGTCAATACTGCACGCCATTGACATCTTTGGGGCGGACGCGTATGCTTGACTTGTTGGAACTTACCGTATTGGTAAGTTCTTTTTAGATGAAGGGGAGTTACAGAACACATATGGCCGAAGATGCAGCCAAGCCGAAGCACCGTGTAGTGAAAAAGGCTGAAACCGTGCGCGAAATAGCCGAAAAGAGCAGCCAAAGCCCCGTACAAAAAGAGCCAGGCATTATCCGTCTGACACTCAAGTACATTGGCGCGCCGTTCCGCTGGGTCGGACGCGGTCTTGCCAAGATCGGGCACAAGCAGCCGTTCAAATTCATTGGGCATGTGCTATGGCCGGCCTACTTCCGCAACAGCTGGAAGGAGCTGCGCCAAGTGACCTGGCCGAACCGCCGCGAATCCACGCAGCTTACAACGGCCGTTATCATCTTTGCCACCATCTTTGGCGTTATGATCGCCCTCGTGGACTACGGACTCGATAAATTATTTAAGCAGGTACTATTAAAGTAAAAGGTTATGAGCAAACGTTACGACACAACCAAGCAGTGGTACGCCATTCACACCTACAGCGGTTACGAAGAAAAAGTCGCTGAATCAATCCGCCAGCGCGCGGACTCCCTGGACATGAAAGACAAGATCTTCCAAGTCCTCGTCCCCAAAGAAAAAATGATTGAGATCAAGAACGGCAAACGCCGCGTGGTCGAAAAGCGCATTTTCCAGGGCTACGTGCTCGTGCAAATGAAAATGTCCGAGGACGCCTGGTACATCGTGCGCAACACGCCGAGTGTGACCGGCTTTGTGGGCAGCGGCTCTGAGCCGACCCCCGTTTCTGAAGAAGAAATCGAAAAGATCCAGAAGCGCATGGGCCTGGAGCAGCCAAAGCACAAGATCGACTACCGCCTGGGCGAAGTGGTGAGCATCACCGACGGTCCATTCAAGGGCTTCGACGGCAGCATCAACGAAATTGACGCCGCCAAGGGCAAGCTCAAGGTACTTGTTAACATGTTCGGGCGTGAGACCCCGGTGGAACTCGACAGCCTGCAAGTAAAGCGCGTCTAGATGGCCGAAGACGGATCCAGCTACGCCTTGTGCCAGCAGTATCGTAATCCCGACGTCCGCATTCCGAACACCGGAGACGCCGACATATGCCCCATGGCAAAAGCGCAGGTACTGGACGCCAACCGGGTAGTCATGCTGGAAAAATGCTACCGCGCCATGACGCGGGAAGATAACGCCGCAGTCACTGTCACGGGCTATTGCATGATGTCCAATACCGTGTGCATGATGCTGCCCGAACAGCAATCGAAAGTGATATAACGCGGCCATGAACATTCGTGAGGCATACAACCGATTCGCAACAACCGCCGAAGGCGCCAGTACGGCCGTAGGGCTGAGCCTAAACGTCGTCCTGTCGGCCGGGTTTGCTATTGACGCCCTCCGCCAGGGTGATTTGGCTCGTTTTGCCGAAGGCAGCGCCCTTGCCCTGGGATTAGGCGGCGCATGCGTCGACCTGGCGCTGCGCCACGACACCGGCAGGGGCCTGCCCGCACACACTGCCGAGCTCGCCGGCGTCGTTCACGACGCCATCCACTCCCACCGGGCACCTTCGTGCTAGCTTTTTTTGCCGAGTTGTTGTAAAATCAATCTGTTACGCACTACTTAACGGTAGGAGAGCAAACAGAGGCTTCTAACTCATGTTGCTCGAAAGGAGATCAAACCTTATGGCAAAAGCCATTAAAGCAAACTTAAAGATGAAAATCCGCGCCGGCCAGGCATCTGCTGCGCCGCCCGTGGGTAGCAGCCTGGGTCAACATGGCGTGAACATGATGGACTTCATCAATCCGTTCAACGACCAGACCCGCGAACTGCAAGGCCAGATGGTCACTGTGCATATCACCATTTTTGATGACCGCACCATGGCCTGGCGCGTCGTGGGCATGCCCACCGACGACCGCATCCGCGCCGAACTAAAAATCGACAAGGGTTCGGGCCGCCCGAACACCGAAAAGATCAGCAAGAAGCTGACCGACGCACAGCTGACCAAGATCGCCACCGAAAAAGCCTCCGACATGAACACCGACGACGTTGACGCCGTCAAGAAGATGGTCGCCGGCACCGCCCGCAGCATGGGCATCGAAATCGAGGGCTAAACATGCGCGGCGGTGAATTGAGCGGCCATTTTATTAGCCTAGGCGCCGGGCCTGACGAGAGTGGATACCCCTTCGGCCCAGCCGCACTTCCTGGCATAGAAACGAACTGGGCGTTTGGCGGTCCTGGTGATCCTGGCCGCTTCGACGGCTACACCGTTCTTGGCCCTGAACTTGCAGACCGCCCGGTCATGGACCCCAACGCTGCCGTAAACGAAATCGTTGATGGCGTTTTTGCCAACCGTGCCGCCGCAGCAGCCGTTCGGCTGCACGACCCAAGCCGCTACGCTGGCTGGATCGACCTATAGTCCAAGTAATAACTAATTGTGGGAGGCGTTTTAACCGCCGCTAGCACCACGAAAGGAGAGCCATTATGGCAAAAGAAGAAGACAAGACAACTGAAGAAGTTATTGAACAGACCGATGTTATCGAAACTCCGGCCCCCGAATCGACGGCCGCCGCTGACAATGCCGAAGCCGACACCGAAGAAGTAAAAACTGCCAAGGCCGGCAAGCGCAGCGAAAAATCGCTGAAGGAAGCCGAGGAAAAGGCCGCCAAAGAAGAGCGCAAAACGCATGCCGCCGAAGCTGAAGACGAAGAAAACAAGAAGCCGAAGCAGGCCGCCAAGCCGACTCGTTCTCGTTTGGAGCGCCAAGGCAAGAACTTCCGCAAGGCTGCCGAGCAGATCGACAAAACCAAGAGCTACAGCCTGGCCGAAGGCCTGGAACTGGCTACCAAGACCAGCCCGGTGAAGTTCGACGCGAGCGTTGAGCTGCACGTCAACCTGAACGTTGACCCGCGCCACGCCGACCAAAACATCCGCGACAATCTGGTGCTGCCTGCCGGTACTGGCAAGAACATCCGCGTAGCCCTTATGGACGACGCGCAGGTAGAAGGCGCTGACATCGCCGGTGTCGAAACCGTGCTGAAGGCGCTGGAAAAGGGCGAAATCAACTTCGACATCCTTATTGCTACCCCCGCGCAGATGCCCAAACTGGGTAAGTTTGCCCGCGTCTTGGGCCCGCGCGGCCTGATGCCGAACCCCAAGAGCGGCACCGTCACCACCGATGTTGCCAAGGCTGTTAAAGAAGCCAAGGCCGGCCGCGTAGAATACCGCGTCGACAGCACCGGCATCGTGCATGTTGCCGTCGGCAAGGTAAGCTTCGGCGCCAAGAAGCTGGAAGACAACGCCCGCGCGGTGCTTAGCAGCCTCAAAGGCAACAAGCCGAACAGCGTCAAGGGCACCTACGTCAAGGCCATCCACCTGGCCACCACGATGGGCCCGTCGATCACCATCGACAACGGCGAACTCTAGACCTTCATGGCGCGGTTTAGCGCATTTACCACGCGCGTAAAACCGCGCAGGCCGCCGCGGTAGGCGATGTACCGGCTGCTCCAAACCGGCTCGTACTTCGCCTTAAAGCGATGCAGGCCGCTAAAGGAGTACAATCTGTCGCCATTGGCGTACACGAACCTGAGCGCACTGTCCACGACAGTGCGCTCTTCATCATGTGCGTCCAGGCCGGCCAGCGGGCATAGTCCCAAGTTTACCCGTGTGAAGCCCTGTTCGTGGGCGTATTCAATAAAATGCATCAGCAGGGCGTCGTTGGCGTTGCCCAGCGCCTCTTTGGTGTGGCGCAGCAAGTCAAAGTTGGCCACCTCCGGGTCAAACGACGGCACCTGGTTGATGAACGCCTGAATGGTGCCGGCCGCATCGCGCAGCACCATGACCCGGCATTCCTGCAAATACGCCGGGCTGAAGTATCCCATTAAGAAGCGGCGCTCCGAGCGGCCGGGCTGCTTCAGCCAATCATCGGAGATAGCGCGCAGGCGCTGCACCACGGCCTGGTTGTGCGGCGGCTGCAGCACCTCAGCGGTGTAGCCTTGCTTGATAAACTTGTTGCGGATCTGGCGGAAGTATTTGCCGTGCGCCACTTCGTGCTGGAAGTGCGCGATGTCCAGCACCGCCTCTTCGCCAATCTTTTGCAAGCTGAGGTCGGCGCGGCGATAAAGATCACTGTACTGCGGCTCGGTGTGGATAAACGCCATGCTCCAGTCGTTGGTGCGGCACAACTCGTCAAAGCTGGCCAGCAGCTTGGTGTGCGCCGCCGGATCGCCAAACGGGTCGCCGACTACCAGCGACACGCCGCCGAACACGGCATACGCCAGCCCGGCCGTGTGCTCCAGGTTAAAAAAGTACAGCTTGTCGTGCGGCCACAACTTAAAGTAATCCTCGCTGCTGCCATGCCATTTTTCCAGCATGGCGGCGGCCAGTTCGCGCTGCCGAGTCTGGTCGTGCAGCCGCGCACTAATAGGCTGGAACAGCGACAGCGCGCCGTAAATGATCGCGCCAGCGCTCACCACTCTCAGCGAGTCCAAGAACAACTTGGCGCGGCGGGTGTGGGGCGTCAGCGACGTTTCTTCGGTCAGATTAAACTGGTCGACCGTGCGATGGATCGCTTGCCCCGGCGTAATTTCCTGGTGGAAATCGTGCCGGTCCATGAGCAAAAAGCCGCTCACACCGTAGGCGAAGGCTACGGCCATCATCAGGGCGATAAAACGCAGCGAAAAAGCGAAGCTGCGCAGGTCGCTTTTCGTCGTAAACGATTTGCGGAGCGCCAGCAGCCCGCCCAGCACCGCCAGCGGCAACAGTACACTGCGCCCCAGCACGAGCAGCGGGTGGTGCAACTCATGGCGCGCCACCACAAACTGCAGCACGCCGTACGCCACCACAACACCGTACAGCACAACAGTGACCAGCCAAGCCATGCGCTTGCCGCGGCGCAGCAGCGTGCTCAAGTACAGCAGCGTCAGCCCCAAAAAGATCGGCACGTCAAACACAAAACCGCTCACATGCAACAGGTGCCGCGTAAAGTGTACGTGCAGCTGCTCTTCGAGCGCACTGCCGATCATAATCAAGCCGTGCAGTGCCACGCCGTAGGTTACGATACGGAAAACGGTGGCGTGCAGCGGATCTGCCTGCTTACTCATTGCTACTATTGTAGCAGCCCGCGACGCTCACTTTACAACAGTGAGGCCAACCGGCATAATAACCAAATACTAATAGAACGAGGGACCATATATGGATGACACACAAGCCCCGCAGGCAGACGGTTACTACGCCGAAGACGACATGGGCGCCGATGAGCTCGACCTGAGCTTCCTGGACGAAGAAGACGGCGACAAGCCTAAACAGTAATGAAAATCGCGCTCGTGGTGCCGCATATGTTCATGCACCGTGACATTTTGCCGCAGGTGATTTTTTCGCCTGCGGCGCTTGCTATTGCCCTGGCCGAAGGTCTGCAGGCGGCCGGCGCCGAGGTAACGCTGTTTTCGCCCGGACCGGTGGACACCAGCGTACCCAACCGCACTGCCGACCTCAGCTTGTTTGAGGCCGAGCTGCAAGGCCGCGGCTACAGCTACACCGAACTGCTCAAAAAACACCCGGTGACTTTTATTTCGCTGGCCAGGCAAGTGCAGGCCGAGCTCATCGCCAGCGCGTACCAAGCGGCCAACAACGGCTCGTTCGACCTGGTGCACATCTATACCAACGAAGAAGAAATCGGCCTGGCCTTCGCCGGCCTCTGCAATCGGCCCGTTGTTTTTACGCACCACGATCCGTTCAATTTTCTTATCAAATACAAAAGCAGCTTTCCAAAATACCAGCAGCTGCCCTGGATTTCGCTGTCGCTCGCCCAACGCCGAACCACGCCGCCGGGTACCAATTGGCTCGCGAACATTTATCACGGGCTTGACCCGCAAACCTTTACGCCGGCGCCGCACCCGGCAGACAATTACGTGGCGTACCTGGGCCGTATCATCGAGCCCAAAGGCGTGCATCTGGCGATTGACGCCGTCAAAGCGTACAACCGCGTTGCCGCTCAGCCGCTCAGCCTGAAGATTGCCGGCAAGCACTACGCCGGCCACAAAGACGCCTACTGGCAGGAACGAATCTTGCCGCACATCGACGGCAAAGAAATCCAGTACGTTGGCTTTTTAGATAACACGGCCAAAAAGCAGGCCTTTCTGGCAAATGCCCGCGCACTATTGGCGCCGTCGCTGTTTGCCGAACCGTTCGGCATGGTTTTGATTGAGGCGCTGGCGTGCGGCACGCCGCTGATCGGGCTCGACTCGGGTGCCATCCCAGAAATTATCGCCGAGGGGCAAACCGGTTTTGCGGTAGCCAAACAAGCGGATGACGCGCGGACCGCCCAGGCCCTGGCCGAGGCGCTGGCCAAGGCTGGCACCATCCGCCGCAGCGCCTGCCGGGCAGACTTTGAGCAACGCTTTACCATGGAACGCATGTCCCAAGAACATTTGGCCGCGTATCAGCAACTGCTTGCAGCCCGGGGGACGATGTAATGCCCGCGCAACTTTCTGGCCTGTCGCTGCTGCACGAATACGATCCGGCGCAGAAAAAACTCACCCTGCACGGCGCCAGCCAATTTCCACGCGAACTATTAGACTTCGCCAGCGACATCGAAATTCTGGACATGTCGTTTGGCAAACTGAGCACCTTACCGGACGACTTCGGCCGGCTGCAGGCCTTGCGCGTCGCGTTTTTCTCGTTCAACTTGTTTACCGAAGTGCCGCGCGTGCTGGCAACCTGCCCGAAGCTAGAATTCATTGGCATGCGCAGTTGCCGCATTGCATCGTGGGCCGAAGACGCGCTGCCCCCAAGTCTCCAGGCAATTACCCTGACCGAAAATGAGCTGACCAGCGTGCCGTCCTCGCTGG
The DNA here is from genome assembly GCA_036383395.1 of Saccharimonadales bacterium (SeqCode). Lineage (GTDB taxonomy): Bacteria > Patescibacteriota > Saccharimonadia > Saccharimonadales > UBA4665 > PMNU01. Next base: position 28,490 of record DASVOI010000029.1, on the reverse strand, counting down.
CAAAACTGCCGCACTTGCGCAAACTGCTGCTCACCGGCAACCGCCTGCGCAACCTGCCGCCAGCGCTTGAAAATTGCCGCCAACTGGAATGTATACGTTTATGCGTCAATGAGTTCTCGGCATCGCCGGAGTCATTACTCGCGCGCTTGCCCAAACTGTTTTGCTATGCCGACAGCGGCAATCCCTTTTCTGAGCACATCCTGGCGCCCGCCGGCAACATGCCCAGCGTAACCTGGGGAGAAATACATATTGGCGAGAAAATCGGCGAGAGCGCCAAAAATGCCGTCTTCCGTGCCGAGTACCGGGGAGGCGCCGTGGCCATGAAAGTATTTGGCAATGCCATTACCACCGACGGCCTGCCGGACGATGAAATTCGAGCCGCGCTCGCCGCCGGGGAGCATTCGGCCCTCGTTTCGGCCACCACGCGCGTTTTGGGCATGCCAGACGACAAGCAAGCCGTCCTCATGCCGCTGATTCCGCCCAGTTTTGCGCCGCTTGGCTTGCCGCCCGATCTCCATACCTACTCACGCGATACGTTCGGCCCCGAGCACCAGTTCTCTCTAGCATTCATAACAGGGGTACTTCGCGACGTGGCGAGCGGCCTCCAACATCTGCACAGCCGGGGCGTTATGCACGGCGACGTGTACGCGCACAACATTTTGGCAAATCGCGAAGGGCAGGCGTATCTGTGCGACTTCGGCTCGGCTTGCATCTACCAACCAAATCAGAGCAGCGTTCGCGAATACATTGATGTGCGCGGTTTTGGCGTACTCATCGAAGATCTGCTGAGTCGCTGCACCGAAACGGGCAAACAACGCGAACACCTAGACGCGCTCGAGCAGGCCTGCTGCCTTGCCGAGCCCAACCGCCGCCCGCGCTTTCGCGACATAGTCAAGGAATTGTAATGACGCAACTCACCTAAGCAGTAGCATATTTCATACCCTGACGGCGCTAAAGTGGTGCATAATAAAAAGCGTAAGCAGGAGAGTACCATGCCCCAAGATGACGACGACCGTTTCGACGACCAGGCCTCGCGCCCGGATCCGTTTACGCACGAAGACAAAGACGACTTGTTTAACCCCGCCGTTGATGAGTCGCGGCTGCCCGGCGACTATGACCGCTCTCCGGCCGCACCGCCCGATGACGTCAAAGAAACGCTCTCCAAGGCCGACCCGCGCACCGATAGCGGCCTGGACGCCGACGAGATCTACGACGAAGGCCTGACGAGCGCCTCCGACATCGACGCGCTCATGGAAGACAGCGACGATGACAACCAGCCCGTGCGTATTGCCTAGCGTTTCGGGTTTTTACGGTATACTGATCGCATGAAGATACAACTTTCCGAACTCCGCGAAACTACCAAACAAGCCTTAGCCAACTACGGCTACACGCCCGACGAAACGTCCGTGCTGCTGGAGGTGTTGCTGTACGCCCAAATGCGCGGCAACAACCAAGGCGTGGTAAAACTGACCGACCCGGCTATGAAGCGCAATCCCAACGGCGAGATCACTATCGAAAAAGAAACCAAAGTTTCGGCGCTTTTAGACGCCAAGCAGAATCACGCCATGATCGTGGCCAACCGGGCCTGCGACATCGCCGTCGCCAAGGCCAAGGAGCACGGCATCGCCGTGGTCGGCGCGCACGGCATCAGCTCTTCTTCGGGCGCGCTGGGCTACTATATGCAGAAGGTGGCCGAGCAGGGGCTGGTCGGCCTGATGTACGTCAGCGCCGGCTTGCCGACGGTGGCTGCCGCCGGATCATATGAAGCGATCTTGGGCACCAACCCGCTGGCGATTGGCGTGCCCGGCACCGACGGACCGTTGGTACTCGACATGGCCACCGCCGCCATGGCCTACTACGGAGTGATCGAGGCCAAAACAGCCGGCACCGACCTGCCGGCGGGCGTAGCCTTCGACAAAAACGGCCAGGAAACAACATCGCCCGAAGCCGTATTAGACGACGGCGCGCTGCGCCCCTTCGACAAATCCTACAAGAGCAGCAACCTCAGCATTATGGTCCAGATTTTGGCCGGCCCGCTGGTGGGCGCTGCGTTTATGGGCGAAGGCGACATGGCCAATAACTGGGCGGGTGATCTTATTATTGCCATTGACCCGGAAATCCTAAACGGCGCCGAGAGCGTGCGCGCCGGTGTTGCCACGATTATCGAAAAAGTGAAGGCCACCAAGAAGCTGCCAGGCACCGAAGAAATTTTGATGCCCAGCGAACGCGGCAACCGCCTGGCGCAACAGGTAGAAGAATCCGGCGAAATCGAGATCGAAGACAATCTGTGGGCCAAGCTGCAAGACTTGGGCAAGCCCGCAGCCAGCTAGAGCTCTAGCGCCAACCGAACCGACGCAGGGCAGCCTGCGCCCTGGACATGGCCGTGCTGGAGCGGAGCATAGCCCGCTGCACCGACTTTTGTCGGTCTTGCAGGTGCACATTGGCGCCGCAACGTGGGCACAGCAGTTGCAGGCCCGCAGCACCTTGTCCCAAGGTGAATGGCACTCGGGCGCCGCAGGCACACGGCAGGGTCAGCTGAATTTCGCCCAGGCTATACGCCGTCATAACGCCACCCCATACCACCATTGGTCTACCAGAATGCCCCAGCCGGCCACGACGCGCTTGGCCCGTTCGACGTCGCTCTTAAACGGCAGCCCCACATGCAGCACGCCGCCAAGCTTGTCGGCCGCCGAGCGAAAGGTTAGCAGCTGGCTGCGCGTATGCTCGTTATTGAGCGTGTCGCGCGTTTCTACGTCGCAGATAATTGGAATTTGCACCGCACCAGCCAGTGCCGTAACGTCCGGCAGGTGTACGCCCAGCGGCAGCGGCGCACCGTTTTCGTGGCCGGCGTAGCCAGCCTTGATGTCGCTATGCCCGAGCAGCGTATAGGCGCCCACCATCTGCTGCACCATCCAGTCGTGGTCCGATTGGGCCTGCTGCGAGCGCGTGATTGCCGTTTGAATTGTTTGCCCCATATAACCCCCGTTCTCACTTAAGTAGTGCTCTGTTTTTGTTATCCCTCCACCCGCTTTGGCCAAGGCCGTTTTTTGCGATGGACTTTTAGTATATGCCCATGCGCAAACAAAGCGCAATAGTTTTTCTAGATTTTTTTCTAGAAACTTGTATATTTCTAGAAACGTCAATACAATGGGTATATGCATACGATTCAGCAGGCCTTACTAGAACTAGCTCAAACGCGCGACCTCGGCGCCATGAAGCTGCGCGAGATCTGCGAAACCATCGGTATGGGCATGCCGCAAACCATTAAATACCACATCGACACGCTGGTAAGCCGCGGCCGCTTGGCGCGCGATGCCAGCGGCTCTATCCGCCTAGTAAACCCCGAAAAAGAAATGGACGGCTTCGTGCAAGTGCCGGTCTTGGGCCGGGCAAACTGCGGCGAAGCGCTATTGTACGCCCAAGAAGAAATCCAGGGCTTCTTGCCGGTATCGTCAGCGCTTTTAAAGACGCGCCGCTTTAACGACATCTTTGCCGTGCAGGCTGTGGGCCGCTCCATGAACCACGCCGATATTGGCGGCAACGAAATCCAAGAAGGCGACTTCGTCATCGCCCAGCCGCAAGCCGACTACAGCGACGGCGATTACGTCGTGGCCACCCTAGACGGGCGCGCCAACATCAAGCGCTTCTACCGCGGCCAAGAGTACATCGTACTGCAATCCGAGTCATACGACCCGTCATTCCCGATCTACGTCGGCGAAGACGACATCGACAACTTCGCCATCCACGGCAAGGTACTACAGATCTTAAAAGCACCTAAGAATCTGAGGTATTGAAATGAGCACGAAGCAGTCCGAAAATCTCCCTATTGAGCCTATTAATGGCTTTTGGTCATACGCTCACGCAGACGATGAACGCAGTAAGGGGCGTATCATGCAACTAGCAAAAGATCTACAAAACGAATATGAACTGCTAACGGGCGAACCTTTAAAACTCTTCTTCGATAAACTTACAATTAAGTGGGGCGATAAGTGGCGGCTGAAGATTGATGACGCAATCGGTGCAGGCAATTTTTTCATACCAATCCTAACGCCCACTTTCTTCCAGCGTGCCGAATGCCGTCGGGAGCTTCAGGCATTTATGGAGCAGGCTGAGGCAAAGGGGGCTAAGTCTCTTGTCTTGCCGATATTGTGGGTGGACGTCAAAGCCCTACACGAAAAGAACCCCACCGACGAATTCGTGCGTTTATTACAAATCATACAATGGGAGCCCTGGCAGGAGCTACGCCTCGTCGCAACGGAGTCTGAAGGCTATCTACAAGCGGTACATAGGCTTGCCTCTCGACTGGTGGAAGCCAAAGAGGAGATAGAGAAAGCCGAGCTTGCAGTACCGGCACGCCCAGAGATGGAGGGCGTCGAACAAGAAGAGGAGCCGGGCGAATTAGACAAGCTTGCCCAATTAGAGCTTATGCCCGAATGGAACCAAACCATAAATGAACTTGGAGAAAAAATCACTTTCATCGGCGAACTTTTTAAAGAAGGGACTAAAGCCGTTCAGAAGAGCTCCAATGGCAGCTTCATGGATAGGTTAAAAATCTTCAAGGAGCTCACCCGCGAGCTAACCGAACCTGCTGATGAAATTGAGCAATTGAGCCAAAAGTACGCCGCCCAACTAAGCAATATTGATGCGGGTATTTATACCTTAATTGGCTATCTGCCGACATGGATCGAAGCTGACGGAGAAACCAAAGAGAGAGCTCTTGGGTTCATCGCTAGCACAAGGGAGCTTGTTCAGAACGCGCGCAAAAGTGCAGCAACCACAGAAGAGATGCTTAAATCTTTTGCCCCGATAGAAAGGCAGTCTAAGGATATCCGAGTTCCTTTGCGAACGCTTCGCAGGGGTCTCACGCTAGTAATCCAAGGCCGTGAAACCATTCAGGGCTGGTCTGATGCAATCGATAAGCTCTCGTTCGGTGAGACCAATTTAACGGCTACAAAATAACCAGCGGCGCCTTAATATGCGGGTGGTACTGGTAATCTTCCAGTACGAAGTTTTCTTCTTTGAAGTCGTCAATCGATTGTACGTCGCCCACGATTTTCAGTTTGGGGAAGGGGTAGGGCCCCCGCGGCAACTGCTCTTTGGCCGCTTCGATGTGGTTTTCGTACAGATGCGCGTTGCCAATAGAGATAATCAGCTCGCGCGCCTCCAAGCCAGTCAGGTGCGCCACCATGTGCAGCAGCAACGAGTACTGTGCAATATTAAATGGCAGGCCCAAAAACACATCCGATGAGCGCTGATACAACTGCAACCGCAGTTTGCCCTTGGTCACGTCGAACTGGAACATGGTATGGCACGGCGGCAAGCGCATCTCTTTTAGCTCCCCGGCGTTCCAGGCGCTCACTAAAATTGCCTTGGAGTTGGGGTTGTGTTTGATCTCGTCGATCGCCCATTGCAGCTGGTCAAACTCGGTGCCGTCGGGCCGGCGCCAGTGCCGCCACTGCACGCCGTAAATACGGCCCAGGTCGTTGTCTTCGTCCAAAAAGCCGTCCCAGTATTTAATCTTGTGGTCGTGCAGGTAATCTACTTTAGAAGTGCCCTGGATAAACCAAAACAACTCTTGCAGCAAGATGGTGAAGGGCATCTTTTTGGTGGTCAAAAGCGGAAAGCCTTGGCGCATGTCAAAGCGGATTTGCCGCCCAAACACCGACTTAATGCCGTGAATACCGCGCGTCGGCTTGTGGTGGCCATTTTTCATAATGTCCGCCATTAACCGCAGATACTCGAACTCCCCATGCCTCATATGCCACTTACTATAGCAGGTTTAGGCGGCTGGGGCGAACCATTCGGGAGCGGGCTGCCAACGGGTCAGGTTGTGGGCGACTACCGTCAGCTGGTGGTCGCTCAAGTGGAATTGGCCGCCAAGTTCAGCAACGTGCAGGCCTTCCAGTACCGCCCCACCTACCACTCCCGCAATCTCGGCGCGCTGGCCGTCTAACTCTGCTTGCTTGGCCGCAAAGGCGGCCGGGTCTTCTGGGCCAACCGATCCGTGAGCGCGTGAGATGCCGGTGATAGCCGAACGGTATATCCCGGTGGGGGCATCTAGGGTGGGGCCGTCAATGACCGCGGCAGCCGTTTCGAACACCGCTAAAGCAACGCTGCGCCGATATGGGTCAGCCAAATGTTGCGCAGCAGTTTCGACAGCTTGATCGTTGAGCGGAAGCTTAGGGATGTTGGGCAGCTCCACGCCGTTGTCGCCCCTAAACAATTCCGTAATGGCCGTCAGTTGAGCGGTCACCACGAATCCGGCGGCGCGGCGCAGACTCTCTTGAGGCACGCCCGGCAAGCCGCGAATGGCATGTTCGTAGTCAAGGGCTTCGTACATGGCTGCAAAATCACGGGGCTGCAGGTGGTTGGGCCAAGCCGCAAACTGTGCCGGGGCCAACATGCCGGAATCCATGAGCCGCATGGCCTCCGCGCCGACGCCGGGCGCAATCGGAACTTGCGGCAATCGCTTGGTCTTATCGGCAAAGTTACGGGACAGAATAAGGGATGCTGTTTCGTATCTAGTCATACGCAAAATGTACCAATCTGTTACCTAAAGTGCAACAGGACTATAATAAACGTATCTTGAGCGACCAACTCCTGAATCGACTGCTTGCTGCCTATGGCCTCGCCCCCGCGCGGTTGTTTGGCGTGCAAAAGGGCTACCGCAACGAGTCGCACCCGGTGGCATTGCAAGACGGACGACTGGTAAATCTCATTGTTTACAAAAGCGAGCCGGGCATTTTGGAGCGCATTAAGCGGGCCAACGCAGTAGCCGACTTCCTGGCTACCCAGGGATGGCCAACGCGCCGGACGCTGGATCCGCGCATTATTCAGCTGCAAGCCGGGCAGCGCACCAAGAATGCCTCGCTGTACGCCTACCTCGACGGCAACACGATACCCTGGAAGCCTACACCCGCAAACACCTGCGCGAGCTGGGCCGCACCATGAGCGACCTGCACGGCGCGCTGCGCACCTTTCCGGGCAAGCCCGAGCACACCGTGGCCGACGAATACGCGCCCATCTTTGCCCGCATGCAGCACTACTTTGCCGAGCCGACGGTACAGCGGGCTATGCATGCCAAGCTCGGGCTGGCCGCGCCGGTGTACCAACTGTCGCGCTTCAGCAAACTGCTCGAACTAAGCCGCGAGTTGCCGCACCAGCAGCCGCTGCACCTCGATTTTGTGCGCGGCAACATCCTCTTTTCGCCGGCGGCCGAAATAACCGGCATCCTGGATTTTGAAAAAACAGCCTGGGGCCACCCTATTTTCGACATCGGCCGCACGCTGGCGTTTTTGCTCGTGGATTGCAAGTACAAACCAGAAACCGATGTGCGCAAGTACTTCCTCTTTTCTGGCTATAACCGGCACGGCACAGGCGCACTCAAAGTTTCGGAGAATAGCCGTTTGTTAGAGGAACTGGTAAACCTGTTCCTGCTGCACGACTTTTATAAATTCCTGCGGCACAACCCCTACGAAGCGCTGCACGCCAACGAGCACTACCTGCGCACCGAAAAGCTACTGGTCCGCCGGGGCGTCTTGTCGCGCGCCTAACATGAAAGCCCCGAAGACCTCTTGTGAAAATCGCCAAAAAATCTCATACTATACCTACGAGAATAAGGGGAGATAACACCTGATGGCTTCATCATGGAAAAAACGGCTGGTTTCGCAGAGTGACTTAATGACTCTGCACGAAGAACTAAAAGGGAAGAATAAAAAGATTGTCTTTACGGCCGGGTCGTGGGATCTGCTGCATGTCGGCCAATGCCGCTATCTGGAAGCGTCCAGAGCCGAGGGCGACATTTTAGTAGTGGGCGTCAGCAGCAACGAAGCCATCCGCAAGGTGAAGGGCGTCAACAAGCCGATCCTCGACGAAAAAATCCGCGCCGAAATGCTAACCTACCTGCGCTCCGTTGACTTTGTGACCATCCTGCCCGAACCCAGCTGCGCGCCGTCGCTGGGGCTGCTCAAGCCAGATGTCTACATCACGGTCAAGGAAGATTGGACCGACAACTACCAAGAGTCCAAGGAGTATAAAACGGTCAGCAAGTACGGCGGCGAAGTAAAAGTAGTCGACCGCCAGTCCACGGCCATTTCCACCACAAAGATTATTCAGCGCGCCATTGGCGGCCATTTAAGCTCTGTCTTCAAAGACTTTATGGAACTGCGCAAAGATCCGCTCAAAGAGAGATAACATGCAGCTGACCCCCGAAGAACAAAAAAAGCAGGCCTACTACCGCGACGCGCGGTTTACCAAGCAGTACGACGGCATCTGGAAGTCGGTGGGCAAGTGCGTGTTCTGCGACCTTCGGGAAAAGTACGTATTTTTTGAAGAAAACGGCGTGGTGATGACCATTTCGCTCTACGCCTACATTGACGGGCACTTTATGATCATGCCGCGCCGGCACATCCGCTCGCCCAAAGAACTCACCCAAGTTGAGTGGGACACAGTGCGCAAATTCTTTTACATCGCCAAAAAACTCATCCGTGATGTGCATGGCATAAAGGGCATGCAGCTGGTGCAAAAAGACGGCTCCGAGGCGCAAAGTACTGTTGACCAGCATTTGCATTTCCACTGCATTCCGTTTGACGCGCCCGACTTGTGCGAGTGGAACTACCGCAAACTGCAATACACGCCGCTCGAAAATGTCGCGCTCTACAAAAAAGCCCGCAAAAAAATCGTGGAGCTGGACCGCAAGTACGACGAAAAATACGCTCATCCGGCCAGCTTGCGGGTAGTGTGCGACGCCATTATCCTGAACGACGCCGGTGAAGTGCTGTTGCAAGAGCGCAAAGCCGAGCTGAAACTGACACCCGACTCGCTGACGCTGCCCGGCGGCGGGGTGGAGGACTTTACCGCCTCGCTGGAAACAGAGCTAGCCCGCGAAGTCCTCGAAGAGACCGGCCTGGATATTACCAAATACCCGCTAAAACTGCTGGACTCGCGCCTGGGCGCCACCACCATTACTCGCCGCGACGAACACTTGGGCGTCGCGTTCCCGGCCGCCAACAATTTTTTGTGGAACACCTACCAAGTTGCAACGCGCGTACCAAAAGACACTAAGCTGACGCCCGGCGACGACTGCGAGGCGCTGGTTTGGATGGACCTGGCCCAAGCCCAAACGTATGACGGCGTTTCGCCTGGGATCCGCGACATACTCAAAAAGGTGCAGCCATGAACAAGTCATACGATTTCGACTGGTCAGACCTGGCCTTTGCCAGCAAAAAGCCGCTCCGCGACTTAAAGGCCGCGTTTATCGCCGCGCCGCGCGACATTTCAGGCGCCCGCTTCAAGCAGCTGGTCAAAGAATTTCTGCCGGTCGGCAACATTGTGCTGGGTGTCGCCAAAGAGCCGTACATCGATGGTTTCGAGGATCAGCCCCAATTCCGCACGCTGCAGCTGGCAACGGTGCAGCCCGTCATCGACCTGGTGAACAAAGCAAGCAATCAACACAAGGTGTACACCTTGAGCTACGCCCAGCGCGAGCTGCCGTATCTGTTCGAGAAGCCGCTCTTCCGCCGGGTAGTGCTGGTAAACGGCTCCTGGAAACACACCTTTCACACCCAGCCGGCGTACTACGCGCTGGTGCGGCAGGGCACGCCGTACGACCTGGTGCCGGCTTTTGCGAGCGAGCAAGAAGCCCGCGGCTACGAAACGCGCATCATGCCCGAAATCGCCAAGCTGCACGATTTCCAACCCGGGCCATATACCGAGGCCGAAATGCTCGCTAAAGCGAGCGAGGCAGCGGTGTATTCGTTCGACTACAGCCATCAAACTGGCGTTTCCCTGGGCAGGGCAAAAGGCAAAAAATATGAGCTGCTGGGTTGGGCATACAACCGTGTGGTGCCGTTCCAGACGTACGCGCTGTACTATGGCGCTTCGCGCGAGGTCAATTTTTCGCCGCCGCACGACCTCAACCATTACGACACGCTGCACGCCGAAGTCGAAATGATTGTCCAGGCCCAAAAACGCGGGCTGGACCTGCACGGAACGACGCTGTTTATAAATTTGCTGCCGTGCCCGGCTTGCGCCCGCATGTTCACCGAAACCGACATTGATGAGTTCGTCTACAGTATCGATCACTCTGAGGGTTATGCCGTGAAGATGCTCGAAGCGGCCGGCAAAAAGGTAAGGAGGGTAGTGCTATGAAAACCGTAATCGTGGCTGCCGTGACGGCCGACGGCGTTATCGGCCGCACCAGCGAACATCTGGCCGACTGGACGGGCAAAGCCGACAAAAAATTATTCGTGCGCGTCACGAAAGAAGCCGGCGCGATGGTCATGGGATCGCGCACGTTTGCCACTATTGGGCGGGCGCTGCCGGGGCGGCGTACCATCGTGTACACCTCGCGTCCTGGCGAGATCACCGCCGAAGGCGTCGAGACCACCAACGAAGCGCCGGCCGAGTTGGTTGCCCGCCTGGCGCGCGAGGGCGCGGCGGGCCTGGCCGTGGTGGGCGGTGCCAGCATCTACAGCCAATTTATGGAAGCCGGCGTCGTGGACGAGCTGTATCTTACGGTGGCACCACTGCTGTTTGGCACCGGCGTGCCGCTGTTCCGCACCACGCTAGAAACCCACTTAGAGCTACTAGAACAACTACCGCTCGACGACGACACCGTCCTTCTCCACTACCGTGTAAAGCGGTAGCCGCCGCTTGCGCGCATAGACTATACTAAAACAGGATGTCCTTGTCCTTGCCCCATGACCAGCCTTACTATCGCAAATTGCGTAGTATCTTGCAGGAGGCGCCCAGCCGCGAACACCTGCTGGATGCTATTGTGAACGCGCCGTTCCACGAGCTGCGCCGAGCCACGCATCTCGACCTGGGTATTCTCGTTTTTTTGGAAGTAAACAAGGCCGAGCACACGGTTGACCGCATCGCGCTCAGCAACACCGAGGCTGCGCAGGGCGCAGTAAAAATGTCAGAAATTCCGTTTAATGACATCAAAATCCCTTTGGGACACAAGACGAACGCCATCGCCCTGGCGATTGCCACCGGCGAAACGCAGGTCGTGTCAGATTGGAAGTATTTATTTGCGCCGACGCTCTCGGCGCAAGCCGCGCGCTTTAACCAGGCCGGCGCCGGCATCGAATGCAGTTACATCTACGCCGTAGACGACGGGCACGACGGCGCCGCGCTCATCTTTAGCTTCTTCCAGCCGCAGACCAACATCGGGCCCGAGCATACCGCCTTTATGGACGCCTACACCGGCATGGTCGGCGAGGCATTACGCGCCCGCAAGTAGGCGCCGGCGGCGCAGCAGCGCTTCGCGGACACCCATAAACGCGCCGTCAACCATAATTTGATCCGGCCCCACGCTGACTTCGCTCGGCCGGCTGGTTTGGAACCGAAAAAACACTCTGGCCCGGCGCTCCGGGTCCTTTTTGTAAATGCCCATGAGGGCGTAAGTACCCGAATCCCAGCGCGGATGCAGGCGGACCACCGACGGATCGTTGGCGTCCGGGTGCACAAAGTCGAGGATCAGCACCATGGCATCTTCGTGGTCATCCAGCAGCTCCATACTGGCCTCAACGGCTCTGGGGATATTTTCTTCGCCCAGCTGGTTGACCACGGTGCCCAGAAAGGCGATACGAAATTTGCGGTCGGGGAATTGCTCGCGGATGGCGCGCATATTATCGGCGCTTAGGACGTCGCCGAGCATAAAGTCGACGGTGCCGGCCAATTCCGGCTTTTGGCCGGCAAGCGCGTGGAAGCGGTGCATGAACCGCCGGTTGCCAATTTCCGAGGTAGGCCGCAGCGCCGCCCGGGCGATCGTGCGAATGGCCGGGTCGCGCGGATGGAACAGGTCAAAACTCGTAAACCGGCCAGGTACCGGCGGCGCGTTCAACAAAAATTGATAGGCAGTTTGCGTGTCGAGATCGTCGGCGCCCCACACCATATTGCCCGCGGCGTCGACCCCCGACGGCCGGATGAGATGGGGCAAAGCAAACGGATAGCGCGCCTTCAGCGCGATCTGGTTGACGCCGATCATGATGCTTGAACCGCCATCAGCCATGTCGACCGGCTCCTCGCCGTTGTACATGAGCTGGCGGATGACTTCCGGCGGCCCATAGCGCTCGCCATTTGTGGTATTGAGCGGCAATCCCTGCGAGACCTGGAAGTCCGCCAGTCGCTGCAGGCCGCGCGTCATAGCCAGCAGACCGCGGCGCCACACCAACGGGTCCTCATGCCCGCGAAAGCCGCGGGAGCGCCGCAGACGATCAAGCTGAAAATGCGTCCGCAGTTCGCCGGCCACTTGCGACACCGGCTTGCCCTGCGGGTCGAGGCTGCCTTGTTTAATGTCCTGGCGCGCTACCCACGCGGTAATGAGCTCGCTCAGCTCGCGGCTTTGCTCGACCACTTCCGGCACAGCCCGCCACATAGCCCCAATGATCAGGTCGCCGCTTGGTGGATGCAGCGCTTGTTCGTTCGCCTCGGCCCACAGCATGAGCAGCTTTCCATAGGCAGAAAGCTGCTGCGCCCCGGGAGGCGCGCCTGGCGGAAAAAGCTCCTCAGTCATTGTTCTTATTATTTCATATCCGTTGAGTGTTAGTTATTTCACAGTATTTACTCGGACGGGCGCCTAGGGTTTAAATAGTTACTATGGGTGCTACACGCCGCTTGTACGCGCGCTTGCAATCTGGCGGATCCGCCGTATACCGCTCGCTGTTCTTTCCGCCGAGCGTCATTTGCATCGCCATTATTATCGCTTCGGTCTTTGGGTGGCAGGCCGCCAAGCAATCGCTGGCGCACGACCTCACGACCGCCGAAGACGTTCGCATCGGCACGGCCGAGCAGTCACTGTATTCGCATATTTCGTCGTATGAGCAAATTTTGCGCGGCGGCGTCGGACTGTTTCAGGGTTCGGACAGTGTTACCAGCAGCGATTGGGCAAACTACTTGAGTGCCTTCGATGTAAAGAATAATTTTCCGGGCGTGCAAGGCATCGGCTTCGCTCGGGTATTCACCGCCGACCAGCTGCCAGACGTGCAGGCGTTTATGGCCGATCAAGGCGTACCCGACTTCCAGGTAACGCCGGCCGACCCACCGCGCGACACCTACGCCGCGGTGGTGTATCTGCAAACCGTCGCCGCCACGGCACCGCCGTCGTTCGGCTTTGACATGTACTCTGAGCCCACCCGGCGCGCCGCCATGGAAGAGGCTCGTGACAACGACCAAACCACGATCACGCCGCGCATCCAACTCATGACCGCCGGTCCGGCACAAAACCGCCCGACTGGCTTCAACATGTACGCGCCGTATTACGGCCCCACGGTGCCCAGCACGGTTGACGACCGCCGCGCCCAGCTGCGCGGCTACGTGTATGCCAGCTTTCGCACCGAGGTTTTCTTCCGCCCGATCATCGCCGGCCTAAACACTAAAACTATGGCCTTCGCCATTAACATCCACGGCGACAAAACACCGCTGTATGCTTCGCCCAACTACGACCGCATTGCCGGCGGCAAAGACGCGGCGCACATCGAACGCAGCGCCCGTATGTACGGCCAAACCTGGGACATCCGCTACGCACTCGACGCCAACCAAGTGGTTAGCACCGTGCAGCTGCGCCGGCCGGGCGGCGTATTATTCTTTGGGATTTTCACGGCGGTGCTTATTAGTCTGATTATTTACCTGGTGCTGCGCGGCCGGGCGCGCGATCTGACGGCCCAAAAGGAACGGGCCGTCGAGATGGCCAAGGACGAGCTGCTGTCGCTCGCCTCGCACCAGTTGCGCACGCCGGCCACGGGTGTCAAACAGTACGTCGGCATGGTGCTGCAGGGTTTTGTGGGCGACATCAGCGACGAGCAAAAAGCGCTGCTCGAAAAAGCCTACGCCAGCAACGACCGCCAGTTGCGCATCATCAACGAAATTTTGCACCTGGCCAAAATCGATTCCGGGCGCATTGTGCTGGCCCGGCAGACAACCGACTTAAACGACCTGGTAAAAGACATTGTGACCGAGCAACGGCCCGACATTGCTGCCGCCAAGCACCATTTAAAGTTGCAGCTGTCAAAGCGGCCGGTCATGGCCAACGTCGACACCCACATGCTGCGCATGGCGCTGGAAAACATACTGAGCAACGCCATAAAGTACACGCCAGAGGGCGGCCATATAAAAGTACAAGTCCGCCGCCTGCGCCTGCACGCTCTTATTGAAGTGACCGACGACGGCGTCGGCATTAATCCCGGCGATATCAACGAAATTTTCCGCCAGTTTTCGCGCCTGCCCAACGAAATGAGCCAGCGCGTCGAAGGCACCGGCATCGGTTTATACCTGGCAAAACATCTGATAGAATTGCACAAAGGCTCAATCCGGGTAATCTCAAAGCCCGGCCAAGGCTCTACCTTTACCATAGAAGTTCCGCTGAAAATTAAGGGGCTATAAGAAATCTCACAGTGTCAAGGAGGAGCTTCGATATAATGAAGGAAATGGATCGAGGAACAAAAGCCAAAAAACCGCCGGTCATCCTAATCGTAGAGGATGAGCGCAGCTTAAATGAGGCGTACCAAATGATCCTCAAAAAATCCGGCTACAGCGTGCATGTTGCCTTTGACGGCAAAGAAGCGCTGGAAGTGGCCGCCGAGGTCAATCCGGCGCTTATCCTACTCGATTTGCGCATGCCGCGTATGGACGGCCTCGAATTCTTGCGCCAATACAAGCTCCTAGAAGAGCATCCCGACGTGCGCGTCATCGTGTTCAGCAACTACGACATGCAAAAAGAAATCGACGAGGCCTACCGCCTCGGTGCGGACCGCTATTTCATGAAAGCCCTGGCCAGCCCCAAAGAACTACTGCAGGTCGTCGAAGCGACCCTTACGAGTGGATAGTCACATCGCTGAAGCTGTCTTCGCCCAGCAGGCGCTCTAGTTTTTTCTTGTCGACGGTGTAGGTGCGAGTGGTGTACTCTAGCACTTTCTCTTGCTTGAGGCGGCTGAGTTCGGTGGTGGTTGTTTCGCGCGTCAGGCCAACCAAACTGGCGATAACGCTGTGCGTGAGCGTGAGATCGATCGTAAAACGGTCGGGCCTGATCTCCTTGCCGTAGCGAAAGAGCAAGTAATACAGGGTGAACATAATTTTGTCGCGCGCCCGGGATTGCTCCAGCGCGGTGACCCGCATGAGCAGGCCGGTGTAGTTGGTGGCAAAGTAATCGAGCGCGGCAGCAGTAAATTCGGGCCGAGTAGTTAAGAGCTGCAGCAGCTGCCCGCGGTCAACGGTCAGCACTTCACAGTCAACCAGCGCTTCGTAGTAGTACAGCGTCACCGCCGATTTGCCGAAAATCCAGGGCGACGGAAAAATGTCGTTATTGGTATGAAAGGTGGCAATCTGTTCTTCGCCGGCCGCGTTAATGGTATAGGCCTTGACCGCACCGGTCTTCAGCATAAATGCTACGCGCGGCGCTTCCCCCTGGTACAGCAGTATGGAGTGCTTCTTGAAGGACCGGCGGGTCCCGAGCCGTTCAATTTCAGCGAGAATCTCATGCATGCGTACGTGCCACTTTCATTAGCGTTACAACGATTGTACCGTATTCGTTCGGGTGCGGGTGTGTAATATCTTACAGCCAAGCGGTAGGTTTATTAACTGCCAGATGTGTCTGGACGGTCTACCATAAAGACGGACTTGTGAGCCAGGAGAAGCGAAGGGAGTAAGCCATGGAACAAATGAGCCAAAAAGAGCTAGACAACCGTATCCATTCCTTTTTGAACCGTAAATATGCCGAACTAGCGACTCTGGAACGCATGCCACGAGCGAACGCTCGAGGCCATGTGGCTAAAACAAACACCTAAATTTAAATTAAGGACAAGATGACCGACGTATTTTTTTGGATTCTCTTTGGTGTCTTGGCGGGATGGATCGCTTCCATCATCACAGACACCCAAGACCCGCGAAAAGTGCTTGGCAATATGACACTTGGCGTATTGGGGGCTATCGCCGGCGGCACCTTTATGCGCGTCTACGATGAGCGGGGGATCGCCGGTCTCAGTATCCCCAGCCTATTAACGGCGGTGTGCGGCGCGATCATTTTGATCGCTCTTCGGGCCGTCTTCGCCGACAACCAGAAATAACAGAAGGAGGAATGTCGCGTTCATACATCAGCGCCTAATATTGCATATTACGCTAGCGTGTGGCTAAATTGAGACAGACTGATGAACTGGGGAGGACCGTATATGCAGAAAAGGGCAGGCACGTTCATTGTCATCGAGGGTACCGATGGCTCTGGCAAGGCAACGCAATTTGAACTACTGTGCGACCGGCTGCGCCAAGCCGGCTACGACGTCGCCGCTTTTGATTTTCCGCAATACGATTCGCCCTCCAGCTACTTTGTAAAACAGTACCTAAACGGCGAATATGGCTCCGCCGACGCGGTCGGCCCGTACACCGCGTCGCTGTTTTACGCCCTGGACCGCTACGAAGCCGCGCCCAAAATCCGCGAGGCATTAGAGCAAGGCAAGATCATCGTCAGCAACCGCTACACCGGCAGCAGCATGGGCCACCAAGGCACCAAGTTCAAGAGCCCCGAAGAGCGCCGCGGCTACTTCATTTGGCTCGATAATCTCGAATTTGAAATGCTGCAGATCCCGCGGCCGGATATCAGCTTTGTGCTGCGCGTGCCGGCAGATATTGCTTCCAGCTTGATCGACAAAAAAGGGCAACGAACCTATACCGATAAAAAGCGCGACATCCACGAAGCCAACCTGGCGCACCTGGAGCGCTCGGTAGAAGTCTACGACGACCTGGCTCAGCTGTTCCCTAAAGACTTCCAGCGTATCGACTGCGTACGCGGCGCCAAGCTGCTGCCAGCCGATGTCGTGCAAAACATGCTGTGGGAGAAGGTCGCGCCGCTGCTGCCTCCGCCGCCGCAACTGGAGCTCACCAACAAGGATATTCCCAGCGCCGCACCGGCCGCCGTGCAGTCCTCGGGCCCAACAATCAGCGAACCAGCCGTCAAGCCGGCCGAAACGGCCCGCATCGCCGACTCGGCGCCAGAGGACCCGCTCGCATCGGCAAGCGGGCCGGCTGAGCCTGACGACCAGTCGCAGACATCGCCCAAAAACGCCGCTTTTGGCTTTCGCGAGGTCATCGGCCAGCACTTTACGCTTGAACCAGCCAGTCAACTTTTGGCCCAACAGCTCGCCACCGGCCGCTCGGCGGTGTATGTACACGACGTGCCCGGCGCCATCGACTACACCCAAAAAGACCAGAACGGCAACTATCGCTACTACACGCCCGGCGTACTGAGCGCGCTGACGGCGCAGCAGTATCACGCCAGCATGGACCGCCTGTTCGACCTATACGGCAAGCTGGTTGCCGGGCTGACGACGCACTTCGTCGAGCAATCCGACACGCCCAAAAAGAGCAGGGACGACGCTTGGCTCGAGAATATCCGCGTGCACGCCCGCATGGAGGCGCACGCCGCGCTGCCGGTGGCCGCCACCGGCAAGGTTATCGTGCTCACCTTTGGCCCGGCACTCGAGCAGCTCGTCACCCAGCTGCTCGCCAGCAATCTACCCGAGCTGCGCAGCGCCGGCGGAACGCTGTTATATGAGGCTCGCAGCCTGTCGCCGACATTCCTAGAGGGCGCAGAAGACCAAGATGCGAGCAGCCCCGTCGCCTATCGCCGGAGTGCCGAAGCTGCCGCGCAGGCCATGACCAGCGGATACCTGCCGGAGCACTACGCCGCCGAAGCCGCGCCGGTGCATCTGGCCGAGGCCTGGCCGCGCAACGAACTCGACATCCTGCCCGACATCGCGTACCCCTACAGCAGCCTGCCGTTCACCGATTTGCGCGCCGAAATTGCCGCCTGGCCGTACAACCGCAAACTCGATCTTATCGAAAGCTACCTGGGCAGCCGCAAGCACCGCCAGCAGCAGCCCGGCTCGGCGCTCGAAAAATTGCAATACACCTGGGATATCACCAGCAGCTACGCCGTGTTCCGCGAACTGCAGCGCTTGCAGCTCATAGAAAACGCTGTCGCCCAACCGCTCACGCCGCGCTACGGCTACGCCATGCCTCAAGCCATCGAGGACGCTGGCCTGACGGACCTTTTTGAGCAGAGCTTCGACCTCAGCCTGGAATTGTACAGCTTCCTGCAAACCGCTGAGCACCCGCTGGAAGCGCAATACGCCGTACTGCAAGGCCACAAACTGCGCTGGAAAGCCACCCAGGGCGCGGCCGCCGCGCTGCGCCTGCAAGAGGCCCCGGCAAGCAACGACGCCCGCATACTGCAGCGCGCCATGCACGACAAGCTGGCCGAGGTGCACCCGCTGATTGCCGACAGCATCTCGTTTGCACCGACCGACTAGCGAGAGCTATAGCCGCTCTGCGCGGCGCAGAATCTGCGGCAAAATGCCGGCGCCAATAAACAGCGCACCACTCCACGACGCGCCACGCTCCACGGCTTCAACCACCCGCGGGGCCCGGTCCGTCGAGGCGCCGTGCACTTCCAGTAAAAGCATCGCGTCACCGAGCCGGCGGGAGCGCAGCTCCGCGGCCCGAGCCGCCTCCAAACGGGCATGGGCCTCTGCCAGCGCATCGGGCGCAGGCGCAACCGGGGGCACTTCCGCGCTCGCGCCCGGCACG
The DNA here is from genome assembly GCA_036383395.1 of Saccharimonadales bacterium (SeqCode). Classification (GTDB taxonomy): domain Bacteria; phylum Patescibacteriota; class Saccharimonadia; order Saccharimonadales; family UBA4665; genus PMNU01. Next base: position 9,911 of record DASVOI010000029.1, on the reverse strand, counting down.
TGCGCCACGCCAATGGCCACACCGTTCAGGGCGGATTCAACATCGGCGGCGAGCGCGGCGTCCACCACTGGCGCCATATTCATATTTGCTTGATTCATACATCTCTCCTTACAACAAAAAACCGAGCCCTGGATTGAGCTCGGTTATGTGTTCTGTTTATTACTTACTTTAGGTTGTGCTCAATCCAAACGCCGCAGGCGCAAAAAACCAACCATAAAAGAAGGCCTGAGTTTGCGTTTGTACTGCTTGGATTAAGTGGTTCACGAATGCCATTAAAAGCCCCTCCGGCCACAATGTCAACAAAATAATTGTTGACATTGACAGCAGGATCGTCATATACTCCACGTCAATGGTACGTAACAGCGCTATTATTCTTAGCCTCGTCATTCTCGGCTCGAAGGAGCGCGGTTAGACTTTTGCCAAGAAAATAACACCAAGCAAAGCAAAAGCACCGGGCTCCAAAAGAGCCCGGTTTTTTAATGAAAGAACGTATGGAACGAGTAAAAGCCAATCCCGTCGCAAGCGTGAACAGACCCCCACTGGAGGTCTCGTCGGACGCTGCGTTTGTGGATGGCGGCGCTATAACTGGCGATGTTGGCGGCATTGTCGTTGACGGCGGCGCGTACTACTCAGTGGCCCGCGCCGAGATGGTGCCCAATGGCCAGCCTACCGCGCGCACAGACAACGGATACGCCATACCGGCCAACCGCTCTGGCCGGGTGAACATCCTGGAGCACACCACAAGCCAACCCACCACCTACGGCGCCGAGCTGGAAGCCATCCACGTTGATGCGGAAGGCAACTACGCCGATCTGCCCACTCACCGGTTGCACCAAATCAACGAGCTGTACACATTTATGGTAGAGAGCGGTACTAAACCCACCGATGATCCAGATGTATTCCGCGCCCGCTACTGGGAAATGGTGCAGGATATGGTCGCCGAGGCAGCAACCTTGGGCCACTATGCCGTGGGCGTGGGCGTCTTCGGCCAGCCCATTCGCCCAGAGCAACTCAACTCAAGTCCGTATGTCGAGCATGTTGCCAGCCTGATGGGCGATCGCACCGGCTTTGAGACCATACAAATGTTTCGCACGGCCGGCGCCCAGCCGCACACCGGCGTCAGCAATACCCGGGCAGCCTTAATAGCTGGCGAAGCTATGCAGTACTTAAATCCCATCTTTATGGCGCCCACTATGAGCGGCCCAAATATAGCTGGTGGCGTTGCTGGTGACTTGAGCAGGGCGGCATTTACCGATCAGCAGCGGGCGCACATGGCTCGCATGGGTGTGGAGCCGGACGACTTGTCGCGCCCCTACCTGAGTTGGCGCTACTTGTTGCGCGTGCTTGGCTCGCCGTCATCCGGCATTTGGACGGCACCGCCCGCCGGCACCATGGAAGAGTACTTGGGCAACGCCCACCAAAAGTTAGCCGCCGGTGCCATCAACACCGTCGACCGCGCCAATGGCTGGCATACCGACCGCATCCGTATGGTGCTTGACGGCAGCGGCGCCAACACCCTTGAGGGCTGCGCCGATGACCCGGCACTGGCCAACCCAGACGTGAATGTGCCGCTGACATTCCTGCGAAGTGCGGTGTTTACAAGCCTCGAAGCGATGGCCATGAGGGGTGCGGACCCCCGCGTCGCCGTGGCTGCAAGGCTAGGGACCGCCAGCCTCAGCCGTGCCTCGCGCCTAAGGCTGGCACACGATTTTAGCCTGCGCGAAACGTCCCGCTACGGCACCGACGCCAACAATTACGGCCGCGCCCCCGGCAAATGGTTAGGCCTGCTGCTCGAGATTGCCAAAGACGCTCCGCATACCCGTATTAACGACGCCGACCAGTTGCGCCTGCGCCGTGCCTTTGCCACGCAGGAACAAGCCCGCGCCGAGATAAATAACTGGTGCGTCGACAACGGAACAAATGTGCCCACCCCGCAGGCCTACTTCGATCTGGGCTTGGGCAGCCCGGCCGTCTACATGAGTGCTATGTACCGTGGGCTGCACGAGCAAGAACCGCAACTCAGCCGTGTGGATCGTATCCGTCGCGTAGAGCTGGCGGCAGGCCAGGCGCTGCACAACACGGTGAGCCGTGTAGAGGGGAAAAGGTAGCACCCGTGAAAGCACAAGCGGCACTTGACGCCACACATGCAAGGGCATACACTAACAGGCAATATGAGACAGATTATGGGCCGCCTTTTTCTTCTCGCCAGCTCAAAGGAGCGCGGTTAGGCAGGCTACACGCGAAAGCATAACCAACCGAGCTCCCCAAAACGGCTCGGTTTTTTTATAAGAAAGCACACTATGTCACCCAAAGAACTCATCCAACGAACGAAACAGTTCATCAGCATTCCATCGACAAGCGATAACCTCGCCGCTCTAAAACAGGCGGTCGACTTTGTGGCCGATATGGTCAAGACGGCTCAGCCAAAGGTCACTATCGAGCGCTTCGAGAGCAACGGCAAGTCGAGCTTCATCGCTTACCGCGGCAAAACTCGCCCCAAAAAGTTCGACGTTTTACTCAACGCCCACGTTGATGTTGTGCCAGCCAAGCCAGAGCAGTTTAAGCCCATCGAGAAAGACGGCCGTCTGTACGGCCGCGGTGCCCTCGATATGAAAGGCACGGCGGTTGTATTAACCGACGTATTCTGCGAACTCGTAAACGAAGTACCGTATCATCTGGGCCTGCAAATTGTCTGCGACGAAGAAATCGGCGGCTATAACGGCGTGAAACTGCAAATCGACCAAGGCGTGCGCGCTAATTTCGTCATCATGGGTGAATACGCCAACGAGCGCAATACCATCTACAATGCTGCTCGCGGCTTATGCTGGGCCGAGATCACCTTTAAGGGCAAGTCGGCACACGGCGGACATCTGTGGCACGGCACCAACGCCGTGGTAAAGGCGGGCGAATTCGCCGCCGCTGTACTCAAGCGCTATCCAACACCCGACAAAGAAACCTGGACTACCACCGCTAGCATCGCCAATCTCTCAACGCCCAACGACACCTTTAATAAGGTGCCCGACAGCGCCGTCTTGAAGATCGACTTCCGCTTTACCCAAGAAGATCCGGTCTTCCAAAGCCGCGAATCGCTGGAAACATTCGTAAAAAGCCTGGACCCGGACGCCGAAGTCGTGAATCTGGCCGTATTTGAACCTGCCGTCAACGTGGAAGAGTTAAACCCGTACGTGCAGGGCTTGAGCACGGCACTGCGCAGCGTTACTGGCAAGAAACCGCACTTTTTGGGTCGCCCGGCTGCCAGCGATGGCCGCCACTACGCCTTGGTTAACAACGACATTGTCGAGTTTGGCCTGTTCGGTGCTGGCTCGCACAGCGACAACGAATACGTCGAACTCGACTCTTTTGCCGAATACCAGGCTGCGATGCGCAACTTCCTGCGCCGGCCGATTCCTGAGCGCCTCAAAAAAGCCGCCGAAAACACCGAGCCGCTGCACTTGCAACTACTGCGCAAACTGGTAGCGTTTCCATCGGTAACCGGCGACCTCACGCCGATTAATAACAGCCTGCGCTATGTTGCCGACTTCCTAAAAGAGCGCGGGATGCACGTGCAGGAGTTCGAGCGGGAAGGTTACCGTTCAATATATGCCAGCGTCCAGGCGCACAACATGCGGCCGCCGGTGCTCTTAGACGCCCATATTGACGTCGTGCCCGCTGATACGCCGCAGTTTACGCTCGCGGTTAAGGGCGACAAAATCCACGGTCGCGGCGTCATGGACATGAAGTTCGCCATCGCCAGCTACTTGGCCCTGGTCGAGACCCTGAAAGACGACTTGCGCCATTATAATTTCGCCATCCTCATTACCAGTGACGAAGAAGTCGGCGGCCGCCGCGGTGCCGGTGCCGTTCTGGACGAGCTCAAGCTGCGCCCGGACGTCGTCATTACTCCCGACGGCGGCGAAAACTGGCAGATCGAAACCTTTGCCAAGGGCGTTTTGTGGGTCGAAGTCAGCGCCACCGGCAAAGCCAGCCACGCCAGCCGGCCCTGGGAAGGCAAAAGCGCCATTAGCAATCTGCTAGCAGCTTTGCGCGAAATTGAGCTCTTGGCTTCGCCCAACCCCTCGCCAGAGGAAACCACACTGTCGGTGGGCACCATCGGCGGCGGCACCACGCCCAACCAAATACCGTCGGACGCCTCGGCCATGCTCGATATCCGCACCGGCAGCGTCGCGCAGCACAAAGAAATGTTCCCGCAAATTGAAGCGATTTGTAAGAAGCACGGCGTGACCGCTACGCTGCTGGTAGACGACGCGCCATGCGTCAACGACCCACAAAGCCCGCTCATCAAGCCATTTATAGATCTGGTTACGAGAATCACCGGCCAGAAACACGAAACCTCCTACAGCTTTGGCGCCACCGATGGCCGCTATTTCAGCGCCCAAGGCATCCCGTGCATCATTATCGAGCCGCCGGCCGGTGGCCGCCACCAAGACGGCGAGTGGTTGTCCAAAAAGGGCTTCGATCAATTTAACGTCGTACTCGAACAATATATTAAGAAGACCGCTATCGTTACGCCGACTTCGCACGCCTCCAAGCAAACCGACATTCGCCACTTAGCTCGCAGCCTCAATGCCAGCAACAAACCGGCCTATGTGTGGTATGCCACCTTTGCGGCAGGCCTGTCTAAAGAGAACTTCCTGGCCGTTTTGGCCGGCGGCACACCGGCAGGCGCCCGGCGTGCATACGCCGGCTGCCGCGACAAAACGCCGCCCAAAAAAGACGTCTTTGTGTCTTTGCCGTACGAACTCTTCTTTGCCGGCGAGTCTAAGGTATGGGATGGCGGCCTGGCCACGTTAGACGTCAGCCGCACCAATAACGCCCGCACCATCGCGCATGCCTACCTCATCACTGTTGAGCAAATGGAGGATCTGGCCGCTCAGGAAAACTGGCTGGACGAACCGCTGCGTCTGCCGCTTGCCAAAGCCATGCAGCAGGGGCACGCCGGCATCGAGGGCGCCCACGAGGCCGACTATGCCGCCTACAACGAGCTGCTATACTGCGGCACCCGCGAGGGCTACCCAATATTCACCGTTACCGCGCTGCGCCCGCGCTTGCCGTACCGACCGCCGAGCCACGCCTACACCCGCATACTCTGCAAGGGTCTCGCCGAAAACACCAAAATGAACGTCGAAGCCGTGGTAGACTATATTTTGTCGCGCCCCGGCGTTGCCGGTCACTACAAAAAGCAAACCGTGACCGACCTATTCAATGAAGCCACAGAGGGCGGCCGCGCCAAAAATGAGTAACGCTATCTCGTACCTCGCCCAGTTAGTGGGAATGCCCACGCTTACCGTCGAAGTTGCGGCCAATGAGTTGGCACTCGACTTTCTGGAGCAATTCTTTGCCGAACGCGGCATGCACTGCCAGCGCTGGCAATTCGAAGGCTGCGGCGCCCTCAGCGCCAGCACGCGCAAAGACAACCACAAGACGGCCACCGTCTGCCTGAGCGCGCACAACGACATCGTCAGCGGCAGCAAAGAGCTCTTTACTATGCGCGAACAAGGCGGCAAACTCTACGGCCGCGGCGTCTTCGACATGAAGTTCGCCACAGCCGGTTACATGCAGCTGGTAGATGAACTGCACCAAGAGGGCACGTTGCGCGACTATGACTTCAATATTTTGATTACGACCGATGAGGAACTGACCAAGGGCTACGGCAAGAGCGGTGTCTCCGGCTTGCTGCGCAGCGGGTTTCGGCCGCGAGTAGCTATTTTGCCTGACTCCACGGCGCCTGGCTGGGCCATCGAAAAGGTCGCCAAGGGCTGGTGGCGATTCGATCTTATCGCCAAAGGCATATCGGTGCACAGCGCCCGGCCCTGGGAAGGGGACAGCGCGTCTATGAAGCTCGTCGAAGCGCTGCACGAATTAAAAGAGCACTTTAAAGATCACGGCCCGCTTACCGATTCGCTCAATTTCGGCGCCATCAACGGCGAGGGTGTGTACAATCAGGTGCCCGACAGCATAAGCGCCAAGGTTGAAATCCGCTTGGCCAGCGATCAGTCGTGGCCCAAAAACAAAGCGTTCGTCGACGGGCTCTGCCAGCGCCACGACCTCGCCTACAACACCTTCTCACTCGTTGAGCCAATGAAACCCATACTGGACGACCCGCTGGTCGACACCTACCGCGACGTCGTGGAGCGAGTGGTCGGCAAGCGCCCCGAGGGCCACATCTCTCTCGGCGGCAGCGACGCCCCATACTTCACCGAGGCGGGCATTCCGTGCATTGTCAGCTGCCCGCTTGGCGGCAAACATCATAGCGAAGACGAGTGGCTCGACAAAGAGTCATTCTTGCAATTCGTGCCTATTTTGCGCGCCTACCTGGCAGAAGTGGCTGACACCCCCGCCGTCTCCGTTGACAAGCGCACCGCCAAGGTGTAAAATACACCAGAACATTACCGAAGACCGCAGCGATCCAAAAGATTTAAGAATGCTGCCGAGGCGATGAAACAACTCAATTTGTTTTATTTTCTGAATCTTTGGTAATGCGAGAACCAAAGATTTTTTGTTTCTCGAATCCTTAACAATCTAGGTCGAAGATTAATCAAACAAGGAATTTACATGGCATTAAGCAAAGACAAGAAGCACGAAGTTGTCAGCGAAGTGACTGAAGCCCTGCAATCGTCGAAGATGACCGTGGTAGCAAAATACCAGGGCACGACGGTGAAGGCCATCCAGCAACTGCGCCGCGACTCTCGCGCAAGCGGCACCAAACTGCGTGTCGTCAAAAACCGCTTGGTTATTAAGGCCCTGAAAGACGTCGACGCCCTCAAGGACACCGACGTTACCGCCCTAAACGGCCAGCTGCTGTACGCCTTCAACACCGAAGACGAAGTGGCTCCCGCTCAGGCGCTGGCGGCCTTTGCCAAGCAAAACCCCTCCATCGAATTTGTGGGCGCCATTACGGCTCAAGGCAAATTCTTAAGCGCTGACGAAGTGAAGGCCCTGGCAACCCTGCCGAGCAAGAACGACCTCATCGCCCAGGTGGTCGCAACCCTTACTTCGCCGCTCAACGACACGATCAGCGCGCTTTCGGGCAACCTGCACGGCCTGTTGGATGGCATCGAAGCCAAGGCTGCAAACTAATTTTCATTAAGGAAGGAATCTACGAAATGGCAGATTTGAAGAAACTGGCGGAAGAGCTGACCGGCTTGACCGTTCTCGAAGTGAACGAACTGAAGAACATCCTGAAGGATGAGTACGGCATCGAGCCGGCTGCCGCAGCTGTTGCTGTTGCTGCTCCCGCTGCTGGTGACGGCGGCGCTGCTGCCGCTGACGAGAAGGCCGAATGGGACGTTGTCCTGAAGGACGCCGGCGCTCAGAAGGTAGCCGTTATCAAGGCTGTTAAGGACCTGACCGGCCTCGGTCTTGGCGAAGCCAAGGCACTGGTTGACGGCGCTCCGAAGCCCGTTCTGGAAAAGGCTAAGAAAGAAGACGCTGAAAGCGCCAAGAAGGCTTTGGAAGAAGCCGGCGCTACCGTCGAACTGGCCTAGTCCATACTGTTCGCAAAAACCACCCCCTCAAACGGGGGTGGTTTTTATTTATCCACAGCGAACAATGTGGTTTTGACTTGACTTCCACTTCGTGATAGTCTTAGGTGTAAGTGTAACGAATACAAACACTACTTGAGAGACTAGAGAGACATACACAATTCATGGCAGACGTACCAGACAAGCAAATTAAGCGGCTACGGGCTCTGATTCAGGAGGCCGAGACTAATCTCGCCGCGGCCAATGAGCTGCTCATCAGCCTGGTTGGCGACGACGCCAAAATCGCTCCGGTAGTGAAAGATGACAACTTAGGCAAGGTAGTTGAAGGCGTCTTTGACGGCCAGAATATGGTCGGCTCCGATGGCAAAACCTACCCGGTGCCCGCTAATTACGCCAGCAAATCTAAGCTGGTGCAGGGCGACATTTTGAAATTGACTATTGCCGACGACGGCACCTTCCTGTACAAACAAATCGGCCCGATTCCGCGCAAGCAAGTGGTCGGCGCGCTAAAGCTGGAAAACGGCCATTACTTCGTCGACGTGAACGGTAAAGATTACCGTGTGCTTTTAGCGAGCGTTACCTACTTTAAGGCCAAGCCGGGCGATCAGGTAAGTGTCAACCTGCCCGAAGACGACAGCAACGCCGAGTGGGCCGCGCTCGAGGCCGCTCTGTAATATGGCCGCGTCCAACCCCACGGCACTGCGCAGGGGGTTGGTACAAGAAGGCGATCGGCAAGCGTATCTGCGCGACGGGCAGCCGCTCGGGTCGGGTCATATTCGGTCGCGTGAGGCGCTTGCGCGAGCCGTCGGGTATCTCGGCAGTATCATTGACGTGACGCAAGGCGCCAGGCACTGGTCGGCGCTCGACCCCGAACTTCTTGCCGCGCGTGCCGCCGGCGACGGTTATGTACTTCCGCCGTCTTATTTGGCATTGCGGCTCTATGGTGACGACCTTATACTCAGCAATGGCCCAGGCAAACACGTGCCACAGCGGCAACGTGTCGGCGAAGTCGCCGATGGCACCTACAAACACCGCTGGGTGGCCGCACACCACATTGGTTTGTCGCTCAGCTCAAGCCGCGACCCGCTTATCTATGTAAGCACGCTCATGCCCGACACCGTACAGACTGCGCCAGTGGTTATTGGCGTAGATCCTTCCAGCCTCGGAAGGCTTGCACGCCTGGAATACAAGGAGATGAGCGGGCAGGCGAAGCCACACCAGTTCATCGATCCGCATGTCTTGCTGGGCGAACAGGCGGGGACGCCAGCCGGTATCGCTACGAAAGCGCCCGTAGGCCTGGCAGCATAACCCAAGAAAGGGGACGACATGGCCGATATTGAAATCATCATCCAGCGCCGCGAAGACATGGCTCAAGGGCCTCTGTCAGAGTACGACCCCGAAGCCTACAGCTTGCTCGTGGGCGCCTTTGGCTTTATGCGCGGACTCCACGGTCAACATGGCGAGCACAGCCTGCGGATGCCGTCCACCGATATCCGCACCGCGGGCGGCTTGCTGCTCGGCTACACCGTAAACGGCGATGGGCGCGACCGCGTGTTTGTGCACCATCCCGGTACGGTGGGCCTTGCCCGTGAATGGTCGTCAACCGATGTCGGCGAGCTGGTCACCAGCCGCAGGCTGTATGCCGCCGACGGCACGCTGCACGACATCGACAACCACCCTGTCATGCTGCTCACCAGCACGGACATAAACGGCCAAGATCTGCCCAGCCGCTACGAAGTGGGCGTCAGCATTGAAGAAACCGCCATAGACGGCCTGTACGTGTACACCGCCGGGCAGCTGCCCGACCAACCGCGCTTTGACCCGTACGACCATCTGCCGCCAGGTGCCCTGCACTTGCCGGTGCCCATGCCGCAATAAATCACAACGATCTTTCTTGGCAGCCTCTGATAAAATAAATGGTATGAGTGAGAGGGTAACACTGGCTCTTGGTGGCCATATATTTGAGGTCACTTTGTAATGGGGCAGGCGTTGTATCGTGCGCACCGGCCGAAAAAGCTCAGCGAAGTGGTGGGGCAGGAGCACATTACCGGCGCTCTGACGCGGGCGCTGGCTAACGGCACCGTTAGCCATGCCTATCTGTTTACCGGGCCGCGAGGCGTGGGCAAGACCACTATCGCGCGCATTTTGGCACACGAAATAAACGGCCTGCCATACGACGACGAATCCATGCACCTCGACATTATCGAAATTGACGCCGCCAGCAACCGGCGCATCGACGAAATCCGCGACCTGCGCGACAAGGTGCACATCGCGCCAACCATGGCCAAGTATAAGGTGTACATCATCGACGAGGTCCACATGCTCACCAAAGAGGCGTTTAACGCGCTTTTGAAGACGCTGGAGGAACCGCCAGCGCACGTCGTGTTTATTTTAGCGACCACCGAGGCG
>DASVOI010000028.1:0-18965 GCA_036383395.1 Saccharimonadales bacterium (SeqCode) | reverse complement strand
CTCGATACTGCCGGCGTGGTAGTGAGGGGCGCGCAGGACGTAATGTATCTGCCTATTAGCCAGTATGATCCGGCAACCAACGCGTGGCTTTTTCCGCGGGAGTACGTGCGCGCCGGCGAGGAGCGGGCGCTGGGCGAGCATATCGCGGGCGACCTACTGCCCTTTGGCCGCCAGGAACTGCAATGGCCGGCCCGACGCGCCGGCGAACTCGTAATTGACCTGCACCACCGCGACACGCAGGCCGTTCGCCGCGAAATGGCTGCGGTGCTGCGTCATCGGCGGGCCATGGAGTGGCTGACACGTACGGGCGTGGCTGAGCAGCTGGCTGTGGCAGCCAACGAGCCTGGCCGCCTCACTAAAACGGATGGCTTCACTTTTTGCTACCCTACCCTGAGTGCCACCGGCCACCATGTAGTGACACATGAGCCGGTCGGCGTCGACGATCAAATCACCGAGCACTATCTGGCGCTGGAGGGCGCGACCGACCTTACGCTGTGCTACGCCGGTGTGCAGATTGAGCTGGATGACAAGCCCGACTTCACTGTCCGCACCTCGCGCGTACTGGACCTTGCCCATCGCAGCGAAGTTGACCCAACCGCCTGGATGCCCAACCTGGACGTCATTACGCCCCAGGAATGGGAGGACGGCTTGTACCAACTGCCGCACATGCTCATGCAGGCGCGGGAGCGCAACCGGTTGTTCTCGCCGCTGTTTGGCGCGGTCGCTTACAACAACCAGTACGACTAGCTGCTATACTGGCATGGTAACTTGAGGAGGGTGGTATGAGTGATCTCTTGATGATTCAAAATGTGGGGCACGAGGGCCCCGGCCTGCTGGCCGAGGTACTGGAAAAGCACAAGATAACATACGACGTGGTGGGCCCCGCCAAAGACCTGCCGTCGGTGGTCGGCTATAAGGCCCTGGTTATTTTGGGCGGTCCGGCCAGTGCTAACGATGACGGCGAGCGCATCACCGGCGAGATAGCAATGGTAAAACAGGCGCTGCAAAACGGCTTGCCTTTTTTGGGTGTTTGTCTTGGCATGCAGATTTTGGTGAAGGCCGCCGGCGGTAATATTATCCGCGGCCGCGAGCTGCAAGCCGGCTTTATTGATCCAGCCGGCCAACCGTACACGATTACTTTTACCGAAGACGGCAAGGCCGACCGCCTGCTGGATGGCTTGAAGTCGCCGGTGCGCGTCTTCCAGCTGCACGGCGAAGTGGCGGAGCTGAACGCCGACATGAAGCTGTTGGGCACCGAGCCAGTGGCGCCGAATCAGATCGTGCGGGTGGGCACCAATGCCTATGGTATCCAGTCGCATTTTGAGCTGACCGAAGAGATGTTGCAGGTCTGGGCGGTAAAAGATCCTGCCCTTGTGCCGATTGGCGCGCCCAAGCTGCTCGAGCAGTTTAGCGACATCAAGCACGACTACGCCAAAACCGGCGAAACGCTGCTTACCAATTTTTTGAAGATAGCTGGACTTGTTTAGACATTTTTTTGCCAGCTACTGTATAATCGGTTTTTATGAGTAAGCCCAGAGGCGGCGGCCGCCGCAGCGCCGCCCCTACGCCAAGCCAGATTATGAGGCGTTACGCGCGCGTGACCGGCGACGAGCCGATGGTACCGCTCGGCGCGCCAAACCGCAAGGACGGCTTTGCCGTAGGCGGCAATTATATGGACGAATGGCTGGTCTGGCAGAGTTGGGGTCCGAGCCATCACCTGGATAATGTAGTGAAAACGCCGATTGGCCGCTATGACCCGGCTCGCGACACGTGGCTGTTTCCGTCTGAGTACGTAAAGCGCGAAGAGCAAGCTGCCATGCTGGAGATGGTGCGGCAGAAAGGCCAGCCAGGCCTTCAGGCAACCAGCGGCATGCTCGTTGACGTTGGTGCGAGCGTCGTGGACATGTTCCACCCCTACACTCAAAAAGTACGGCGTCAGATGGCGGCGATGTTGGCTGAATTGTCCATGGACGCGTTTTTGGATCGGTCGGCCGTACGCGAGGCGCTGGGTAGGCCTGATTCGCCCGTATCCAGGATTGATAACGCTACACAGGTGTACCCGACTATCGCCGGTTTGTTTTCGCCGCAGATGCATGTCGAGCAAGTGCCCAGCGGCGACACTATTTCCACGCCCTATAGCACGTTCCAGGAGACCGGTGCCTTTATGCTGCGGCTGACCGACCTGCGCGTAGGCAATCCCGGCAAGTTACCGCAAAACACCTATCGCGAGGCTCGCAGTATTCCGCTGGCCTTCCGGAGCGAGGCTGGCGAATGGAGGCCCAATCTGACGGTGCTCGATGACGCGGACTGGCAGCGCTTTGCCCCGCTGGCGACGGCACTCGAGGAAGCCCGCGTGGCGAACCCCGACTTTTCGGTCATGCACTGCGCCGTTACCTACGGTAATCCGTATGATCTGGCGACGTATTCAGAGCAAGTATTTTAGTTAATCGTGCCCAGGAATTTCACCAGTTCGCGCGGGGTGATCTCGGCTTTTACCAGGTAGGCGTCGGCCTGCTTTTCGATATCGGTGCGAATTTCTTCGCGCTGCTCTAGGTTGGTGGTGATAACGATTTTGCTCTTGAGGGGCGGAGCGCCGGCGCCGCGCAGGTGGCGCAGGATGTCAATGCCAGTCATGGTCGGCACCATGAGGTCCAAAAGGATAATGTCGAATTCGTTGCTCTGAGCCAGCGTCAGGCCGCGCTGCCCGTCGACCTCGACGGTGACGTCGTAGCCGGCGCGGGTCAAGGCTCGCACATATAGTTCGCTAATGAAGTGTTCGTCTTCAATGACGAGGACTTTGCGCTGCGGTGCTGGTGCTGTTTTGTCGTTTTCTGGGTCCATGATTACCTGCTGTAAAGGGAGTGATTCTTAATCCAACCGTGAGCGCCACGGGTGATGTCGTTATTATCTCCGTTTTTCTTCTCATCGGCAAGCTTGGCGTAAGGCGAGATGGTGAAGCCAAAGGTACTGCCCTCGCCTTCTTTGCTGCGCACCCAGATATGGCCGCCATGGGCGTCGACGATGGCCTTGCACAAGTACAGCCCCAGCCCGGTGCCGCCTACCTGGGAGCGCGAGCGGTGCGACCGGTAGTATTTGTCGAACAAGTTGCCGATGATGCCCTCGGGGATGCCGGCGCCAAAGTCTTGTACGGTAGTTTCGACGAGGCCTTCGCTGTTTAGGGCCGACTTGATAATAATTTTTTTGCTGCCGCCGCTGTATTTAATGGCGTTATCGAGCAAGTTGCAGATGACCTCGTAGATGCTGACGCGGTCGACGCCCACGGTGGGTAAGTCTTTGGCGATCATGGCCTCGATGGTAATGCCCTGCACCTTGGCGCGCAGGCTAAAGTCAGCCACCGCCGTTTTGACGATCTCCGGCCACTGATCTTCGTGCAGGCTCAGCGTTAATTGGTCGTTTTCGACGCGCGAGACTTGCAGCATGTTGTTGATAAAGGCGGTCAGGCCTTCGGCGGCGACGTTCATCTTGTGCAAGTAGTCGGTTAGCTCGGGGTTGAGTCTGCCCTCCAGGTCTTCCTCGAAGGCGTCGATGTAGCCGCGCAGCAGCGTAACCGGCGTGCGCAGTTCGTGCACGGCCAGCGCGATAAAGCTGAGGCCCTGGTCGTCCTGGTTGTACTTTTGCGTGTGATCAAACAGCACCAGCATGGTTTCGAAGCCCTCGGGGTTTTCGGCATTAAAGTAGGCCGCGAGATCGAACTGGCGCTGCGAGCCGTCGATAGGCACTTTGAGCCGGACACGCTCCCAGGTTTTGTTCTCGACCGCGGCGTTGGCCTTGGCCTTAGCCAGCCACTTGTCAAATGTCTCGTCGGTGCCAAAGGACATGTCCAGCACCGAGTAGACGTTTTGGCCGGTGAGATCGCTATTGGCCCGCTTGACGTACTCGGAGGCGGCGCGGTTAGCAAACAGGATATTCTCGCTCTTGTCGAGCACAAACAGCGGCAGCGGCAGGCTGTTGCCCACGAAGTCGGCAGTCAGGTCGCGCGGTTTGCTGGCCTCGGTTTTCTCGATGCTGTCGACAACGCTGGCCAGCTGGTAGACGTGGCTGACCAGGTTCATCACCAGGTCGTGACCGATGGTGCGCTTTTTGAGGTTGGGCGCCGGCACGTTGGCGGTGTCGGGTGCGATATGCAAAATAGCCTGCCAAATAAGCTTGGTGGGCTGCGCCAGATAGGTGGCACTGAGCCACGGCAGCAGCGTCAGGCTGAGCGCGGTTACGACTACCATGCTGATAACCAACCGCATCGGATCGGTGCCGATGACTTTCTCCATGACCCACCAGTCGGCAAAAATCAGGGCGTTGTTCACAAACAATACGAGGAACAGCCGGCTGCGGACCTGGTGGATAAATTTTTGGAGATTGTCCATGCTATTTGTAGCTTACGTAGCTCGTGTCGCCAACAATGCTGACCCAGGTTTGACCCGGATTGAGCGCGATCGGCTTGCCGCCGTTGTCGGTGAAGGTGAAGTTCTCGCTGCTGCTATTCTTTTTCCAGGTGCCTTCGGTAACGATGCCGTCCTGGAAGATGTAGGCGTGCCCGGTGCCGATGGTGCCGTACGACGTGTGATGGTCATCGGCTTCGAGGCCCTGGCTCATGGTCAGTACCACAATCACCTTTGGTTTGATCTGGGTCTGGGTGCCGTTTTTATCGACAACCATGTGCGGTGCCCCGGCTTGAGCGCGGCTGTAGGCGTTAATTGACGGGTCGTAGTCGTAGTGGGAGTTGTAGAGGCTGCTCGAGATGTTGACGTCGATGCTCTTGGCGGTGGGCGTCTTGGCTGGCTGCTCGTTTTTGCGGAGGAAGCCGGTGAAGCTTGGTTGGCCGTAACCCTTGTTGCTCTCAATTTGGTTGAGCTGGTCGATGCTGGTGTAGACGTTGTGCGGCGCGTCGCGGCTATTGATGCGCTGGTAGTAGTTGCCGTTGGCGAACTGGTCGAGGTCTTTGGCCTTCCAGTCTCTCATGTCTTGCAGCGCTTCTGGGCTGCCGCCGACGTGGGCGATGGCCGCATCAAAACCCATGCCCCACTGGATGTAGTACGGCCGCACCGAACGCACCGGGCCGAGATAGGCGGGCTGCGTGTCCTGGAACAGCGCTTCAAACCGGGTGATGCCGCCTTCGGCGACTGCTTCAAATACGACGCCGGCTTGGTCGAGGCCGGATTGCGGCCGGGCGTCGGTGCTGTTCTCGATCATGACGGCGGTGACCGGCCGTTTGTTGACGTCGGGCGCCACTTGCAGGCCGGTTAAGCTCGATGCCACGGTGGTTGGCTTGACCGGTGCCGGCGCGCTCTTTTTCGGCTTGGTAACACTGACCACTGGCGCTTTCTTGTGGAAGAACAAGAAATAGGCGCCGGCGCTCGCGCCGCCCAGCACCAGCACGGCGATGACGATAATAATCACCCACTGCTTTTTGGTGCGGCTCTTGAGCCATTCTTTGAGCGAGCGGCGGGGCTTTTTGGCTTTGGGGGTAAAAGTTTCTTCGGCCATGTTGATTTCTTCTTCGGGTTCGTCGGTGGCTGGGTTGTCGCCTTCTTCGGCGGCGATTTCTTGCGGCGTGCGGAAGTCCGGCCGGGACGGCAGTCGGGGCTCATATTGGGGCATGGGGCGGCGGATCGGCTCTGGTTCCGAGGCATGCCTAGGGCGAGGGCGCATATCGTCAATCATGCTTTTCATTGTAGCAGCTTATGCTTAAAATACTGGCGATTTGCTGCTGGTTAGAGCGCGCTAAGCATGGCGTCGATGCGCCGCAGGCTGGTGTCTTTGCCAAGTACGGCGAGCGTGTCGGCCAGACCGGGGCTGGCTGGCGCCTGGGTGGTGGCGATGCGGATCAAGCTAAACAGGACGGCCGGTTTTTGGCCGGT
This sequence comes from Saccharimonadales bacterium (SeqCode), assembly GCA_036383395.1. GTDB lineage: Bacteria > Patescibacteriota > Saccharimonadia > Saccharimonadales > UBA4665 > PMNU01. The sequence goes on along the minus strand of DASVOI010000028.1, from coordinate 13,089 downwards.
TGCTTCTAGCAGGTTGTTCAGCCGGTCGGTGAGGTCGCCTGCGGTAAAGTCGCTTTGTTCAATCGTGGTGCGGGCCTGCTCCAGCAGTTGCTTTAGTTCGCCCTGCTCTACTTTTTTCAGCTGCTTGTGGGTCTGCCACAGCTGGGGGTTTACCGGCAGGTCGCGGAAGAAGAAGTCGGTTAGTTCGGGTAATTCGCCGAGGTATTTCAGGCGTTCTTGCACCAGGCCGAGCACCTGCTTTTTGAAATCGTCGCCCGCCCCGTTTGCGCCGTCCGGCCAGTAGCCCTCGCTGCGTTTATAGAGGTCGTCTGGGCTGAGCGTACGGATGTGCGCGCCGTCCATCCACAGCAGTCGCTGCTCGTCGAAGCGCGCGCCGGCCTTTTGCACCCGCTCTAGGCTGAATTTTTGGATGAGCTCGCCCGCAGTAAAGATTTCTTGCTCGGTGCCGTCGTTCCAGCCCATGCTGGCCAGGAAGTTCATCATGGCCTCCGGCAGGTAGCCGTCGTGGGCGTAGTCCAGCATGTCTTTGGCGCCGTCGCGTTTGCTCAGCTTTTTGTTGCCGTCCGGCCCGAGAATGTGCGGCAGCGTGGCCAGCACCGGCCGGTCAATTTCGAGGGCCTCGTAAAGGTTTAAGTAGTTTGGCACGCTGGCGATGAACTCTTGGGCGCGGATGACGTGCGTACACTCCATGAGCAGGTCGTCGATGATGTGGGCGAAGTTGTACGTCGGGTAGCCGTCGCTTTTTATAAGAATGAAGTCGTCAATCGCTTCGGCGCCGGCGTGCAGGTCGCCCATGACGGCATCGTGCCAGTCGTAGGGCTTGGGGTCGCTTTTGAAGCGCAGCGGCTTGGTGCCGTCCCAAGCGGGCGGGTGCTCTGGCCGGTGGTTGCGGTACAAAAATGGCCGTTTGTTCTTTTGCGCTTCCTCGCGGAACGCTTGGACTTCTTCGGGCGTGTACGGGTCGGCATAAGCGCGACCCTTCTCTACTAATTTTTGCGCCCACTCTTTGTAGGTGCCCAAGCGGTCGCTCTGCTTATAAGGGCCGTGCGGGCCGCCAATGTCGGGGCCTTCGTCCCACGTCAGGCCGAGCCAGCGTAGGCTTTTCATGATGTGCTCGCCGGAGCCTGCTACCTCGCGCGCTTTATCGGTGTCTTCTAGGCGCAAAATGAATTGACCGCCGGTTTGACGCGCGATCAGCCAGGCAAACAGCGCGGTGCGTACGCCGCCGACGTGCATATAGCCGGTTGGGCTGGGAGCGAAACGAGTGCGGGCAGGCTTGTTGTTCATGCCTGGGATTATACCGGCAAACAGAGGCGAAGTCTATGCGCTCGCGCCGCATAAAATCTTGTTCGTATCGCCGAATCCTCCTGCTATATTAAAGGTATCAGATATAAGGAGGGTGAGGACATGCGTACGATCCAGCAACTGACAGAAAGGGTACGTCGTGTACCCGCGCGCTCATGGCGCCCGCAGCGTATAGCTGCGCACTGCGTGACAGCTATAAGTACCTTTGTGCTCGTGGCAAGTGTGGGGCTGCCGGCTTTGCACGTTTATGCCGACGCGGTGGCTACATCTATAGCTGGCCAGCCGGGTGACGGGCCGCTGGTGGACAACATTCTGGCAACGTCAGCGCAGTTTTGGAATCCATCCGACGTGCTGACCACCAGCGACGGCACTATCTACATTGCCGACAAGAATCACAATGAGGTGCGCAGCATCGCGAGCGACGGTATCATTCGTGCGGCATTTGGTAACGGCGTTGCAGCCTGCGGTACCGGCAACACTCAAACCGGAGTATATAATCCAACAAGCCTTGCCAAAGATGAGCACGATAATATTTTTATAGCCACCGGCTGCGGCGAGATCCTGGAGTTTACGCCGGGCGACACTACCGCCACGGTAGTGGCTGGCAAGTTTGATGGCAGCGGCAATCCCAACCCGGTGACGCACGACGGTATGCTAGCGCGCGACGTCACCATGCAGCCCAGCTCCCTCACTTACGATACGATGAGCGGCACGGTGTACTTCTACGATGGCGCCACGCAGCGCATCCTGTCGCTGAATAGCGACTTAGTGTCGATTGTCGCCGGTACCGGCACGGCCGGCTTCTCGGGCGACGGCGGCCAGGCTACTGCGGCACAGCTCTCTTTTGTCGGCGGCCTGTTGTTTGCCAACGGCAACTTGTATGTGAGCGACAGCGGCAACTGCCGCGTGCGCGTGATCGGCACCGATGGCGTTATTTCCACCATCATCGGTGACGGCACCTGCCAAGACCAAAACGACAACGGACCCGGCGTATCGGCCAGTATGCAGTTCCCTGGCCCGCTGGCCATGGACGCCAACGAGATGCTCTATGTGGCTGGCGCCAATAGCGGCAGCATCTACGCTTATGACACGCAAGCAAAAAACATCATGCCGGTCATTGGTATTATCTCGAATGACACCGGCCTGGCAATTGAACCCAGCGGCAACTTGCTAGCGCTGCACAGCGGCGTTAACCAGCAACTGTACCGCATCACCGGGCTGCCTACCCCCACTCCGCCGGCAGATGGTAAGCAACACGGCCGTGTTACCAGCGTGAGCTGGAGTGTTGGACCGACAACGGCGCTGTGGACGATGGACGTGACGGTGAAGACTACCGGCGTACTGTGCCCTGGCGTGGTGGTCGTGAATGTGGGCGGTTGGCAGAAGCGTGCCAGCGTCTGTACGGACGGCCAATCCACTGGGGCAAGGACAACGACCTTCAAGTGGAAGGTCTTTAACGACAAGCATGTATTCCAGCCTGGCTCTACGCCGGCCGTGACGGCGTTTGTGGCAAGGTCTGACGCGGCCCGCTACGGCGGCGACAGCACCACGCTGGCCGTGCCTGTCGCGCCGACACTTGTCGGTGTGGGCGACTCATATGTGAGCGGGCACAACCAGACAGCCGACGACGTATTGTGCAAGCGCCCCGACAACCTTCCGGCCGACGACACGACCTGCGGCCTGCACGCCAACGACCCGGCATTCTCGTGGGTCACGCGCCTGGCCGCCAAGCTCGGTAATAACATACCCGCCGTTTGGCAGTACGATTATGACGACGCTCACTTATTGGCACGGAGCGGCGCCACGACGGCTGAGATTTTCACTCGGCTACAAGCCGCCGGCATGGTTTCATTCCTACAGGCCCACCAAAACACCTGGAATGTAGTAGTGTTTAGCGGCGGCGCCAATGACATAGACTTCGGCGGGGCGTTAAAGACGTACTACAATAACGCGTTCGGGCTTAATGGCGAGACCGTGACGCCTTGGAACGTAACCAACCAAGGCGAATGCCCGGATAGCACCTTGTTGTACAACCGGCTATCCAGCAGCCTTCCCGACGGCCAGGATGCGCCGGCGGTGACTATTCAGCAAAATTTGCAGACGCTTATTAGCCAGGGTAAGGCGGCGGCGCCGAGCACGCGCTTCATCAACATGCTCTACCCCTACGTGGTGAAGTCGACAAATGTGTGCAGCGCGGACGTAACACTGGATTCGACAGTCATTTTCCGCGGCTCGGCGAGCGTCGTGAACGCACTGAACGACATCCACCGCAGTTTGGCTGGCCCGGGCGTATTGACACTCGACGCCGCAGCTGGGTTTAGCGACAATCCCCTGCCCAAACTGCAGCTTATCCGTTTCTACGGCTATCCGCACCCCAACGACGCTGGGCAGAACAAGCTTGCGACCATGGCATTCAAATTGCTGAAGCAATAGCCGTTTACGGCTGTACGAAAAATGTGGCAAGCAGCGGCGCATGATCGCTGGGATGACGGTCGAGCACCTTGAACTCCTGCAGCAGCAGCTTGCCGCATTTCGTCCAGAAAATATTATCGTAGTTGGCCTGGATGATTGGGATCTTGCCGCCCAGCAATTTCCAGGTTGGATGCAAGAGCGTGCCGGTGGCCCGGTCATAGAGGGAGCGAGCGCCCCACAGCCGGGGCATGAATTTGAACTGGTTAAAGTCGCCGCCAATAATCGTCGCTGTCTGAAGTTCTGGCGCGCGCATCACCGCCCGGAAGGCCCGATGGTGTTTGACGTGCGCTGCCCAGTTGTAGGGCATCAGGTGCGCGAGGTAGTTTACTACAATGTTTACCGGCATACCCGAGGGATGCGGCAGGCGCGCTCGAATGAGCTTGATGGTGTTGTCCGGGTGGCCGCGGCGCGCACCGTAGTTGTCGGGCCCCAGTTCGTGCACCGACAATTCCAGCGGGTCCACGCGGGTAGCGATTGCCGAGCCGCTGAAGTGCCCGGTAGCTTCCGGGCTGAACGGGGCAAAAAAGGTGCGGTATCCCCTGCTCTCCAGGTGTTTGAGCAGCGGCGGCAACTCGCGCCCGTTGTGGCTCAGTACTTCATTTAAACCGAAGGCGTCGGGCTTATAGGTGGTAATAAATTCGTCGAAACGGTTGCAGAGGTGCTGCAATTTGTCGCCGGTCAGCTGGCTCTCGACCCAGACGTTCCAAAAAATGGTCGAGAATGGCTTAAGCGGCGCGGCAGGCATAATCCCTAGTATCACCTGCGAGAGCGCATCTGGCAACCCTGGGGTTACATGCTGGCGGCAATGTCGGCCAGTTGGTCGGTGTCTAGGCTGGCGTTGCCGGTAATGTCAAAGCGGACATTGCCGGTTACCCAGGAGGCATTACTGCCGTTGCCATATACGTAGATGGTGCGCCCGGCGCGCTCTACGGTTTGGTGCGGGCCCGACAGTGCCAAAGTGTTGTCGAGCAGCGCCTGGCTGTCCCAGTTGGAAGACTGTTGGGTGATCTGGTAGCTGCTGTCGCCAGAGGAAAAGCGCATGGAAATGGTGCCGCCGCGGTGCTGGATGCCGCCTTGCAGTGCGTAACCAGTGGGTTTGTAGCTGGGCATGCTGGCATGGAAGCCAGCCTCTACCGAAGCGATGTGTAGTTGAATGTTGGGCATGTTGAGGTAGGCCACGAAGCCGCCGAGGATCAGCAACCCGGCCACCCCGGCTGCGAAGTTCACGAAGCGGCGATGATGCGTGCGGCGCCTGGGCACGGCCGGCTGTTGGTGGCTGCGGGCGTGCTTGATGGCGTTTTCAAAAATGTCGGCATGTTGTTGGACGGGCGACGGCGCGTGGGTCAGCAGCGGCAGCGGCTGCACCGGGATAACCGGCACGGCATCGGCTGTCGGAGTGGCCACGGCGCGCACCGGCATTTGGCCATAACTAATGGCGTGGAACTTGCGCACAGCCTGGTGTTTGGCGATGCGCCCAGCGCGCTCCTGGCGGCTGACGTCAACCGCGGCGGCGGAACGCTTGCGCGCAATGCTAGAAGCCGGCCGGGCTGCAACTTCGGCGGCGCCCTGCGGACGGATGTTTGGTTTCATGCGCAGCTCGGGCTTATGCACGGCACTGCGCCTTAACGTTTGAGAATGCTGCGGCTGGTGATGATGCGTGTCCACCCCTGGTTTGTGCATGTGTGCGTGTCCGGCGTGGTGTTGCACGGCGGTCGGTACGGCCGCGGCTTGCGCTGGCTCGGTCTTGTGCTTGATGGGATTGCGCGCTGACGCTGGCCGATGCGTGGCCGCCGCAGGCTTGGCGTGCACGGCAGTGGCCGGCACTATGTGGCGAACGGGCTCCTGCGGCTTGGTGGCAACGGTGGTTTTGGCCGCTGTTTTTGCGGCGGTCTTGGCCCCAGCGGCCGGCGCGGCCTTGCGAGCCTTGGGTTTGGCGGCGGTTGCCGCCGACGGGCGGAAGAATCCGTCGATTACCCGGCCCCCGGATTGGTGCTGCCCGGCGGCGTATGCTACCGCTTTTGCGGTGCTCGGCCCAAGCATTTTGCCGGTAATGGCGTCATAGCGCTTGCCGTTTAGTTCGATGACGTTTTGACTCACAGCGTTTTGTTACCCTCGTCGCTTAAGAAGCGTACATTACATGTATCTTACCGCGCCCGAAGCGCTTATGGCAAGAGGCGTGAGAGTATTGAAATTTTATCTTGTTTATGGTATTATATTATTCATGTACGACAGCCGTTTCGCCGCTCCGCCCGAAATGCAGCTTGTATCCGGTTCGGCCAGCGAAGCCGCTGCCGCTCTGCTGCAATTGACCGAAGAAAGCGTCGCCGGCGCCCAGCTTCCCTTCTCTGGCGACGACGGCAACTACTGGCTGTTTGCCGGCGAGGCCGTGACTGTTATCGATAAGAACGCCACAACCGAACACGGCATCCGGCGCCCCAACTGGCACGAAGACGCGTTTTTGCTAGAGCATCCCGACGGCAGCGAAACCCCGCTGGACCTCTCCGCAGACGGCACGAAATTGTCCGGCGAAGGCCTTAGTCACCTCCGTAAACTGGTTCAGGGTATTGGCAAGGGCGCGCTCCGGGGCGAGCATACTGTCGTGGCGGTCAAATTCCTGGACCGCGGCGAGGAGGAAGATATGTCCCCGCTGGTGGTCCGCGCCGCCGTCAGCCGCTCCAGCGATGGCCGCGGCCGAAGCCACGTAACCACAGCCGCCGACCTCTGCTACATGCGCACCTACGATTTCGACTCCCACCTGTACCAGACCCACCACATCACCTACGACGCGCGCACCGGCTTGTACCGTGTGGGCGACGACTTGCGCGGTGATTCATTTGTAGAGGTGCCGGACACCTATGACCCGGAGACCGGCGAGTTCGACGAACGGCTCGTGGAAGACCCGATGCCGCAACATACTGCCGATGTCCAGCAGTATCGGTACGACCCGCTGACACCAGTCAACCGCCCGTTGGACGACCGCGAGTGGCGCACGGTGGTCTACAGTAATATCACGCCGCGCGACCGCCTGCAGCCCCGAGACCTCTAGTTACCTGGAGATTCCGCGAAAAAGTTGTCAATTTGCCAGGGTGGTGGCATATAATAGAGTGACTCGCTATGGATTTCTTTGATCCCCAAAAACAAAAACGACACGCTATCCGTTTGGGCGTAGGATACGCCCTGATTGGCTTGGCGCTGTCGTTGGCTACGGTTATTCTGCTGTATCAGGCGTACGGCTTTGGCATCGACAAAACCGGACGCGTTATCCAGAACGGCCTCGTTTTCCTGTCGTCGCAACCCAAAGGCGGCGATATTTATATAGACGGTAAGCTGTACAAATCCCAGACCAACAGCCGCCTGGTGCTGCCTGCCGGGCAGTACAAGGTGCGCATTGTGCGCGGCGACTACCGCACCTGGCAGCGCGCTATTACCGTTGAGGGCGGCAGCGTCGAGCGTTTCGACTATCCGTTCCTGTTCCCCAGCAAGCTCACTACCGCTGCTGCCAAGCAGTACGCTGAGCCGGCCAGCATTACTACCCAGAGCGGCGATCGCCGCTGGCTGCTGGTGGGTGTGGGCAATACCAACGGTTTTGATCTCTACGACCTCAAGTCCAACAAGCCGACGCCCAGGGCTGTGACTATAGCCGACGATATACTAAGCCCCGGCACCACCACCGGTTGGCAGTTGGTGAAATGGGCGGATGACAACCGCCACGTTCTGCTGCGCCGTTTGTACACAAAAGACGGTAATGGCGCCAGCGAATATGTCCTCTTCGATCGCCAGGACCCGACCCAGAGCCAAAACGTCAGCCAGCTGCTCGGCTTCACGCCGACCACAATTGAACTGCGCAAGGGCAACTACGACCAGTATTTTGCTTACGACCAAGCCAACGGTACCGTCTTTACCGCCAGCCTGAAAAAGCCGACGCCCCAGTTGTATCTGGAGCATGTCCTGAACTTTACCTCTGACGAAGATACTGCGTTGTATGTCACTACCCAGGACGCGCCTGCCGGCAAAGCCTACGTGCACCTCAAGCAAAATGACGACCCGGCACTCACGCTGCGCACGCTGCCGGCCGGCTCGCCGTATCTGCTTGATCTGGGTACCTACAACGGCACCCCGTACGTCGCGGCCGGCGCCCAGAGCGAAAACAAGGTGTACGTCTACCAGGATCCGATCGCTGCGCTGCGTCAAGGCAGCGATGTGCCGGCTCCGGTGCAAATCCTAAAGGTGAATGCCCCTAACTATGTCGTGTTCTCCACCAACGCCCGCTTTGTCATGGCCGAAAACAATGACCACTTTGCGGTCTACGACGCCGAGACCGACAAGGGCTACTCCTATCAGATCAAGTCGCCATTGGACGACGCCGGCAGCCACGCACTCTGGATGGACGGCTACCGCCTGGACGTGGTGAGCGGCGGCAAGCTGCAAGTCTTTGACTTTGATGGTGCTAACCCCGAAGTCCTCATGCCGGCCGCGGCTGCCTACGAGCCAGAGTTTGACCCGAGCTACCACGAAGCCTACGTTATGAACGCGCAGCACGTGCTAACGCAAACGCCGTTGCTGGCGGCACGCGACCAATAGTCGCCGAACAAGCCAATTACCAGGGCGTTGCCCAATGCCAGAAGCGGCTCCACAGTGTCGGGCCGTTCGATGCCAATTGCTGTACCTGCTGGTCTGCTGGCGGGGCCGCGGCGGCCGCAGTGTTGGCGTTGGGATCGGGGTCAATCTGCTCGCCCCACACCACCAAGCGGTGCAAGCTGGTGCCCGGCGGGTCGCAGGTAATGAGCGCGGCCGTAGCGGTCTTGCCCTCCACCGGGTTCAACACCCACGTTTCGCTGGGCTGCACAATTTGCTTTTGGAAGACGCGGTAGGTGTAAACTTTGCCGTTGTAGGTCAGGTAAAACAGGTCGCCGGGCACCAGCTCGTGCAGCAGCACAAAGGCGAATTTATACTTCCCTTTGTTAAAGATGTTGTTGCTAGAGTGGCCGAAGAACGCTGCGTTGCCCTGCTGCCCCGGTACTGATGTACTCGAGTAATGCACCACGCCGCTTTCCAATCCTTGTTCGACATCGTTTTCGTTTACTGTCAGGCCGTAGACGGTGGGCAGCTGGACGTTGATCTTGGGGATGATCACCTCTGGCGTGCCGGTGGGCGCCAAACTGCTTTGGCTGAGGATAATGGGTGTGGCCTCGGCATGATTGTTGGGCTGGATAAAGGGCGCGATCACCACCTCGTTAAAGAAGCCAAACAGGAAGATGAGTATAAAGAGCGCGCCAGTGCCCAGACCAAAGGCCAGCGATTGCAGGTGCTGCTTAGCTTTGAGCTGTGCGCTGTTGCTGACGCGCACTTGGCGCAAGATGTTTTTGCGGATAGTCGCTGCGCTGCGGCGTTCATCTGGCCGATGCGGCGCGGGGTGCATTTCGTGCTCGGATACCACAATACCGGGCCGGGTGGCGCTTACGGGCAGTTCATACGCCGTTGCTTGCGGCTGCGGTTCCAGTACTATTGGCTGCGGCGGATTGGGCGTATGCGCCGCGCGGGGTAAATGGTCGGCGGCCGAAACGTGCGGCCGGGTCATGGCGCTGCGGCTCTGCACCATCCGGGTGTGCGGCGTGGGAACGCGGCTGTTGGCAGCGTAAAATTCCTGCCACACTTCGCGCTTTTCGTCGTCGGGCAACTTGATGTAGTAATCATGCCAAGCGCTATGGATCTCGGACAGCGGCCGGCCGCTGACGCTCAAGCGGTACATGAATTCTTGGTGTTTGGAGCGGCGCGGCGCTTCCTCGGCCTCTTTGAGTTCGGTGCGGGCATTGGGTTCATCGCTGTATAGCGCGTCTATCTTGCGGCGGATCATTTCCACGGCCGGATTCTCGCCCGGCTTAATCTTGCGCTCGGAGCGCGGCAGCAGGTAGCCGCTTTGGTCGCGGTCGTCCTTGTCGGGTTCGTCTGAAAATAGTCCGTTCATGGTGTATAGCGGTAAGCGCTAATGCTCGCCTTATCTCCTCAAGTATAGTACAATCCTACCGAGTAAGCCTACCATCTTACACTGTTTCCCCGGGCGGGTGGCGGAATTGGTAGACGCGCTGGACTCAAAATCCTGTGAGCTTTCGCTCGTGAGGGTTCGATTCCCTCCTCGCCCACCATAAAAAGGTCTCGTTTTTTACGAGGCCTTTTTAATTGTTAACTGGCGATAACACTAGTGGTCAGCGCCGCGAACGGCTTGGCGGGGTTTTGCAGCCACCACACCGCGGCTTTGGCGGCCACGGCGACGCGCCATATCGGCAGGTCAGTAGTCAGTTTGGTGGTGCTCACTTGCCCGTCCGCGGCGACAAACAGCGTATCGAGGTGCTTCACGATAATGTACGGTCGGTGCGCCTGCGTAAATTCGTGCAGCCACTCGGCCAGGCGGAGCAAATCCATGCTAAACGTCACGGCTTTTGGCGCGCGGGCGGCTACGCCTAGGCGCTGCAACTGGCTCAGGCTGAGCACCAGGAGGCTGCTTGGCCGGTTTAAAACAGTGTGCGGAGCGCTGACAGCGTAGTCCACAGCGTCTTTGGTGAGCGTCACCGAGCCGCCATACTTTTGCAGGAATTTTTCGAGCAAGACGGCGGTCTCGCTATTGCGGCCGAGGTCACCGGCCAGCAGTACGGCGTCAGCCCAGGCGGCCGACAGCAAAAATTCGTCGAGTGCTTTTTGGCTAAAGCTGCCGCTACTCGGCGTGCTGGGTGCAAACTCGCCTGCTTCGAATACCCGGCCGACAATTTTCTGTACAGCGTCGGGCAGCAGCACGCGGGCTGCGCCGACACCGGCTTGCTCCGCGGCCGCGAAGGCCTCGGCCGGTGCGGCAAAGCCATGCAGATTGCCGCCGGCAATTAACAGCTTGCCGGCCTGTTGCCGGTTTTCCGGCCGACTCCATTCCAGCTCTGGAAACAGCGGGTTGCCCGGGTTTTGCCGGAACCAATAGTCTCGTTCCATGCCCCTATTGTATAACAGAGAGATAGCGCTCGGGGTGCAACCAGCAATCGTCATGCTGGTCGGGTACGCTCACGAAGCGCGGCTTGTGCGCAAACGGCGCGTTTTGGACGTCGGGCGTGCAGAAGGTGTCTTCTTCGTTGCGGATCAGTGTGAGCTTGCGCGCCTGCCAAAAATCACCGCGGCCGCGGGCGCGCAGCATCCGAAAGTTGTATGGCATGTCCCAAAAATACAGCAGATTCCACTTAAATTTATGCAACCAGGCGACAGCGTTGCGGTCGCGGCGGTGCGCGTGGAAATCGTTCCAATTTTTTTCGAGCAAAGCACGCACGATGGACTTGCCCGGCCAGTATGTAAGGCCGATCATGATGACTTGTTTGGCTGGCAAATCGTTGGGAATCAGGAAGCAGCCGCCGGAGTGCGCGATGACCACGTCCGCTTTGTACGGGTCATGCGTTACCTCGTAGCCGGCATCGGCCAGCGTCCGCAAAAACGCGCCGGCCATGCGCGGCCCTTCGCAAAACCCATACACAATGCAAACCTTAGGCATTGGTGCGCTCCAGGCGGTAGCCGCCTGAGTCGGGCGCGAGTTCGTAGATCATGTTTTTGCGCTCAAGCACGACGCGCCAGGCGTTGGCGCTGGCCTGGCGGAATAATTTTTTGCTCGGATTGAACGCAACTGGCCGCTCCACCAGCTCCAACATGGTGATGTCGCCCTCGCTATCGCCAACGCCGACGCTGCCAGCCAGATCGGCGCCGTGCTTTTCCATAAGACGGCGCACCAGTTTTTCTTTGCTGCCGACAGCGAGCCGCACGTTGCCGGTCAGCTTGCCGTTCTCGCGCTCGTAATAGGTGCCAACGAAATCGTCGAAGCCGTAATGGTTGGCCAGCAGTTCTACGGCCTCGGACTGCGAGCCAGACACCGCAAACAATAGATAGCCGCGCTCTTTGAGGTCCTGGATGAGTGTGCGGGTGTAGACGTACACCTGGTCTTTATACTCGTCGAACATGGCTTTGGTGGCCTGCTCGAATACGGCCACCGGCAAGCCCTTTACACTGGTGGCCAGCCCGGCTACCAGCGCATCTTGATAGGCCATGAAGCCTTCTTCTTGAGTGCGGTTTTTCCAGTTCATGCGTGCCTGTTTGATCTTGGCGTAGGTTTCGGGGGTTACATGGCCTTCGCGGCCCAGAACGTCGATGGTGGCGTGAATCATCTGCCAGCGAATGATCGTCCCGTCTATGTCAAAAACAGCGAATGGGCGGCCCATTACCACTCCTCCTTGCCGGTTAGGTAGTCGATGTGCGATTTGATAATGTTGTCGTGGTCGTCGAGCGTAAACATGGCCGTAAAGCGCCTGCCGGCGAGGAGCTGGGGCAGCCAGCTGCGGTCGTCGCCCCACATTTCGTCGTACGGCAACGCGTTTTCTGGGAACCACTGCGGGCGCATTTCTTCGGTTTCGTGCGGCTCGCCGTCCCACTCGGTGGACACGAAGACGTGGGCGTAGTTGTTAAACGTTGGATCGCTGGTGAGATAAAAGTCGATCTCGGCCATTTTGCGCGGATTTTTCGGGGTCACGCCCACTTCTTCTTCGGTTTCGCGGATGGCCGCTGCCAGCGGTGTTTCGCCAGGCTCCACTTTGCCGCCGGCCCCGTTCCATTTGCCTTGGCCAAAGCCGCGTTTTTTCATGGCCAGCAGCAGCTCGCCGTCGCGCCGCAGGAACAAAAGCGTCACGTGCTTCACTTTTTGCCCTTCTGGCGGTACTCGGCCTTTATTCGTTTGTAAGCTCTAGCATCGTCGTGCTCGGGGTTAAAAATGGTGGTCGGAAATTTCTTTTTGGCTCGCTCCAGCTTGTCGCGGTAGGCAGTGGCGACGTCAATGTCCAGTGTGCTCGCCAGGCTAAAACAGTACAGCAGAATGTCACTGAGCTCATCGGCGATCTCCTGCTTGTCGTGTTTGCTGTATTCGCCCCACTGGAAGTGCTCGAGCAGCTCGGCCGCCTCCACGGCGATAGACACCGCCAGATTGCGCGGCTGGTGGTGCTTGCCCCAGCCGCGTTCATCGCGGAACTGGGCCGCCAAATCTTTTAACTCCTGGAGGGTGGTCTCGGCGTCGCCCTTGCTCATATGTCAAGTGTAACACTGACCGGACAGTGGTCGGAACCCATAATTTTGGGGTGGATTTCGGCTGCTTTAACGTGCTTTTTGAGCGCCTCAGACACCAGGAAGTAGTCGATGCGCCAGCCGACGTTGCGGGCGCGGGCATTACTAAAGTGGCTCCACCAGGAATAATAGCCGTTGCCTTGCTTGAACATCCGCAAGGTATCGACGAAGCCGTGGTCC
>DASVOI010000027.1:0-28708 GCA_036383395.1 Saccharimonadales bacterium (SeqCode) | reverse complement strand
AAGCATAAAGGAGATTGTATGGAAGTAGAGCCTAAGTCCCCCAAGTCCGCTAGTCTCAACTTGCGAGTTGATTACCGTGTTCTTGTGATCGTACTACTGGTCGTTATCGCCGCCATGCTCGCCATGTGGAAGCCCTGGAGCCCTGGCGTTAGCGCCAAGGACCGGACTATTACCGTCAGTGGCAACGCCACGCTGCAAGCGGAGCCCGACGAATTTATCTTCAATCCGTCGTACCATTACACCAACAGCGATAAAACTGCCGCCCTCAAGCAAATCTCCGACAAAAGCGACGAAATTGTGGCGCAGCTCAAAAAGCTGGGCGTTGCCAGCAGCAAGATCGAAACCAACGCGAGCAGCTGGGCCTATCCGGTATATGACGGCAGTGACGGTACGCCCTCGTACAACCTAAACATCACCGTAACGGTAGATGACAAAACCCTGGCCCAAAAGGTTGAGGACTACTTGCTGACCACCTCCCCCACCGGCCAGCTGACGCCGCAAGCCAGCTTTAGCGATGGCAAGCAAAAGTCACTGCAAAGCACTGCTCGGGACGAAGCCACCAAAGAGGCTCGGGCCAAGGCCGAGCAGTCGGCCAAGAATCTCGGCTTCCACTTGGGTGCCGTAAAGTCGGTGGACGATGGCAGCGGCTTCGGCGGCATTGTCCGCCCACTGGCGGCCGGTGAAGCGCTCGACTCGGCCAAAAGCTCGCCGAGCATCACCGTTCAACCTGGTGAAAACAGCTTAGACTACAGCGTTACGGTAACGTATTACATTCACTAAGCGGCCGCGGGTGGCAAAATGAGGCCAGGCACCTGGCCGATGTGCGCCGCGATGTCCTGCGCCGGTACGCCGACGCGCAAAAAATCCTCCCGGCTCATGGTTGGGCCGGTGGTTACGGCTATAAACCGGCCGAGACCCGCGCGCAGCGTCGCTTGGCGGTCAGCGCTGTCATCGCCTACCATCACCGTCTCGGGCGCCCCGATGCCCCGCCGCGCAAGATTCACCACCACCCTCGTGAGCGGCTTGGGGTCATCGCCGATAGGAAATTGGATATGGTCAAACCAATCGTCCGGGGCTATCCCGCCGCGCTCCAGGTCTTCATATACAACACTCGGGGTACCACCTGTGGCCAGGCACAGCACCATGCCAGCGGCCTTCAATTGCGTCAGCGCCGGGATTGTTTCGGGGTAGACCTTGGGCTGAAAGGCGTCTACATCGCTATGATCCTGCCGATATTGGCGGAATTGCTCCGCGACCTGCTGCCACGGCCGGTGGTACTGCTGAAAGAGGCTATTGTACACAACATCGGGCGTACTTCCCCACAGGTCGCGGACGCGTTCGCGGGTTAGCGTTATGCCAAACGCGTCGTGGGCAAAGGCAATATCAATCGCGGCGAAGGCAGAAAACGCGTCAATAAGTGTATTGTTCACATCCAGGACAACTGCCCTGGCCGGCACGCGCTCGGACATTAGTCGATCAGGCCCTGATCTTTCAGGCGCGGGATAATTTCGTGCGCGCTAATGCTGCCCACTTCGATGTCTGTCGGCAGTTCGGAATTGAGCCAGCGCAGCTCTTCGACTTCATTTGCCGGCTTAATCTCGCCCTGCCACTTCCGCACCATAAAGACTTCCATGTGCACGTACTGGCCGGGATGGTTGGCAGCCTCGGCGCTGAAGCTGCCGAAGGGTTCGAGGTCGGCCTCGTTCACCGTGATGGTAAACTCCTCCTTCAGCTCGCGTACCAGCGCCTGTTTTGGCGTTTCGCCGGGCTCCAGCCGCCCGCCCGGCGCGATGAACGCCGGCTTGCCCAGCGACTTTTCGTGTAGCAGCTTGCGGCCTTGAATGATAATGCCGGCGGCCTTGTAAATGTCGCCGCGGCCTTCCTTTTGGGCGGCCAGCGAGGTTGCCACCAGGTGTTTGCAGAAATTATCAGGCTTGCGGGTACAGGTGCAGCTCCAGGCTAGTTTGCCGTTTTCCAGGCGCAGCACGGTGTGCCGGGTGTTCATGCGCAGCATCATCACCCGCGACTCAATACGGTCGGGGCGAAACACGCCAAACGCTATTTCCCCTTTCTGGGCGATTTCCCGGCCATCTGTTAATTTTGCTGGCTGGGTCAGGCCGCGCAGTTTTTCTTCGGTCACAAGGTCAAGTATGGTTGTCATGTCTTAAGTTATACACGTTTTACAGGTAAGATACAGCAAGAATGCAGACATAAAAGCTAGCAATGTAGGCAGCTTGGTACACTAAAAAATGCCGGCGCGTACTCTTTACGAACACGAACAGATACCAAAAGAGTGTCATGAAGCCGAAGGTTGCCGCGGCCACCATCCGGCCAAAGGCGGAGACATGCGACGTTAGCGCCAGCAAGCCGGTCAAGACAGCCATAATACCGGCCATACTAAAGGCAACCAGGCCGTGCAGCCGCGCCAAACGGCCATGGTCGCCTCGGTGCGGAATGACAGCCGTTGCCACTTGCAGCAAATAGCCCACTAGCACCAAAAGCATATATCCCAGCGGCAGGCGAAGCGCCGGCACGAACCACCGCCACATGAACAAGAAAAATAGAAAGCCGTCGCCAATCAGCACAGTTAAAAAGAGGTAATAGCTGCGGCGCTGCGCGCCAGCGTGCTCGCTAATACTAAAACCCTTGCCCTTTGGCCAGGTCCTTAAAAGCACCGCGCCAGCCGCCACGGCGACGGCTACAGATAACAGACCGAGGAATTTCAAGTGTTCGTGCGGCATGATTACTCCCGTTGTAGATCCAGTAGTTGCAGCCCCACGGCCTCGTCCATTTTGCGGTGCATGGGCTTGTAGGCACGGTGTACAAACAGCTCTACGGTGGCGCCGGCCACCAGGTCTTTGACATGTCCGCCTACGGTTTGCAGCGATTCGTCGGCGAACACGCCGTGCAAATGAAACACCCGGCTGCCCTGCTCGTCAAGCGCTATGTTGCCTTGCATGGCAGCAATTTCGCGCAGGCCCTGCAACGTTTGCCATTGATACTCTTTTTTGCCCAGGTCGTAGTAACCAAGTGTCACTTCTTCGGCCGCGCCCAAGCCGCTCACCCACGCGCCACTTATCTTGGTTTCGCGGCAAAATTGTTCAAACGCGGCCGCCAGCCGCTCGCCGTGCTCCAACCGGATCAAATAATTATATCCGTCAAAGGTGTAGGTCATAACTCCCCCCAGTTGTCCCCTGTTTTTACGTCTACGGCCAGCTTGACCGGTAATTTGTACACGCCTTCCATGGCATCTTTCAAGACTTGGCTGACTTTTTCGGCGTTCTCTTTGGATGTTTCTACCAGGATGCTGTCGTGGATTTGCAGCAGCTGCTCGCCCAGCCCATCCAGCGCCTTCTCTACCGCCAGCATGGCCAGCTTCATGAGGTCGGCCTCGGTGCCCTGGATGGGCATGTTGATAGCGGCGCGCTTGGCGGCCTCGCGCACCACCCAGTTGGAGCTCTTCATGTCGGGCGTGGGACGGCGGCGGCCGAAGATGGTTTCGACGTAGCCCTGCTTGAGCGCCAGATCAGCGGTCTTCTCCATGTATTTTCGTAAGGGGGCCCGCAGTTCAAAATATTTGTCGATAAACTCTTTGGCTTCCACCAGGCTCATGCCAGTAGCAACGCTCAGCCCGTGCGGGCTCATGCCATACAAAATGCCAAAGTTAACGGCCTTGGCGCGAAAACGCATATCTTTGGTGACTTTGTCGAGGGCCACGCCGGCCACTTGTGCGGCGGTAGCGGTGTGAATGTCGATACCCTTGTTAAAGTCCTCGATCATTTGCTTGTCGCCAGCCATAGCCGCGGCCAGGCGCAGCTCAAACTGACTGTAGTCGGCGCTCACAAAGACATTGCCGGGCGCCGGCTTAAAGGCGGTGCGAATCGCCTGCCCCAGTTCGGTACGCGTCGGAATATTCTGCAAGTTGGGGTCATGCGAGCTGAGCCGGCCGGTGGCGGCCACATCCAGCGCGTAGGTGGTGTGCAGTTTGCCGTCTTTGTCGACCTGCTTGGGCAGTGCGTCGATATAGGTACTCTTCAGCTTGGTGTATTCGCGGTACTCGGTGATCAGGTTGATAATCGGGTGCAGCCCGCGCAGCTTGTCCAGCTCGGTGCTGCCAGTGCTGTAGCCGGTCTTGCCCTTTTTGACGCCCTGTGTCGGCAGGCCGAGTTTCTCGTACAAAATAGTACCGAGTTGCGACGGACTGGCGATATTGAACTGCTGTCCGGCCTCCTTGTAAATCTTTTGTTCGGTGCCAACAATTTTGATTTCAAACTCATCGCTCATCTGGCGCAAGTAGCCGGTGTCGAGCAAAATACCGCGATGCTCCACCGTGGCCAAAAGTGTAATCATCGGAAAATCGAGTTCACGGGCGACCTTGAGCAGCGACGGCTCTTTTTTGAAGGCCTGCTGCTGTTCGGCGTACAGCTGCCACACCGCGGTGATGGTGCGGGCCGAATCGTCCGGCGCAATGGTTTGGCCAATAAGGTCAGACAAGCTCAGCGACCGCTGCAGCGAGTTGAGAATAAAGCCCGCCACCCGCGTGTCGTGCGCCACGCTCGCCCGCACCGGAATGTGCTCCGCGAGCATAGCACGGAATAACGACTTGAGGTCATGGCCGATGAGCGGCGCGTCGAGCACCGCATGCACGGCCGCGGCGTCTTCCAGGGGTAATGCCGTATACTCGCCAGGCCGGGCACTCACCCACACCGTGACGGCGTCAGGACTCAACACGGCGATGCGCGGCTCGGCGGCGGCGTATTGCTTGACGTCCAGGGGCACCTCTTTTGCTTCGGCCAGCTCTTTAATATATTCTTGGTCGGTTTCGCCTTCCGGCGCTTGCACCTGCGACTCCACTTGCTTCAAAAGCGTGCGGAACTCCAGCTCACGGATCTTGGCGATGAACGCCGGCGGCACGCCGTCGTGCAGCTTCAGGCTGACCAGATCCAGGTCAAGCGGCGCATCGGTGTAAAGTGTTACCAGCTGCTGGCCCAAAAACGCCATGTCGCGGTCTTTTTCGAGTTTGGCGCGCAGATTCGGCTTGATGTCGGCCAGGTGCTCGTACACACCTTCCAAGGTGCCATAGGTGCCAATCAGTTCCAGCGCACTTTTAGGACCCACCAGATGCACGCCCGGGATGTTGTCGGACGAGTCGCCCATCAGGGCCTTCACGTCGGCCCACTGGTGCGGCCCGACACCGTATTTCTCGCGGAACGCGGCTTCGTTAAACAGCTCGATGTCGCTGAAACCTTTGCGCGGAATGCAGACGTGCGTATGGCTGTTGACGGTTTGCAGCAGATCGAAGTCACCGCTCACCAAGTAGGTTTCGATGTCCTTGGCTTTGGCCTTGAGCGCCAGCGTGGCCATGATGTCGTCGGCTTCGTAATCGTCCAACTCATACAGCGGCCAGCCCAGCGATTCGAGCAACTCATGCAGAATTTTCACCTGATCGTAAAAATCTTCGGGAGCGGCTTTGCGGTTGGCCTTATACGCCGGATACAACTTGCGGCGCCGGCGGATATTGGTGTGCCGCTTATCCCAGGCCACGCAGACGTAGTCGGGCTTCAGCCGTTTGATAACTTCCAGGGCCATCACGGCAAAACCGTAGACACCGCCGGTGGGCGTACCGTCTTTGGTGCTTAAATTTGGCACCGCGTAATAGCCGCGGTACAACACACTTTTGCCGTCGATGATCACCAGTCGCTCACTCATGCCATTAGTATACCTCAGTTAGTGTCGGCTTGACCGCCGGCAATGCGTTGCAGCTTTCGTTCCAGGTCGGTTAATCGCCACGGTTTCATGCCGTATGCGAGCGAGAGAGCCTCGCGGCTCTCCTGTGGATAGCCGGCCAAACCATAAAACTTGCACAGCACCTCTTTGTCCCTCTCGTTAAATTGCGGCATGCGCAAAATAATGGCGCCCATTTCTTCACGCAAATCTTCCAGCTCTGCATCGGGGGCGATCTCCAGGCCGCACCACTCGTACAGGACGAGCACCGAACGCGTCGTTCGGCCACGTTGCAGCTCTGTATACCGGCCGCCGGCCCGAATTTGCTCCACTGCCGTGCGCAACTCAGCATGAGCCTTTTGCAGCCGCTCCTTTATGGCCGGCTGCGCTGCGCCGTCTTCGTGAGCAATTTCAGTTTGCGTCATCTCTGGACCGCCGCCAAGACCGTAGTAACGCTCAACTGTAGACCGCAGACCGCTCGATAGAAATTCCAGAGCGCGCTCCAGCACAATTCGGTCCGTGGCGGGGAGTGTACGCCCGGGTTGTGGCTCGACGCTCGCCGGACGCTCCGGTATGGCGTCTTCAGAAAGAGGCGACAATCCTTGACTGTAGTTTGTCCAGATGTCCTCCGGTTGGACGCCAAGCGATTCGGCAACTTCGCGCACCGAAGGTTCACGGCCCAATGCGCCGATAAGCTGGCGCCGGGCGCCAGCTGCGCGCTGAACGTCCAACGCCACTT
This sequence comes from Saccharimonadales bacterium (SeqCode), assembly GCA_036383395.1. GTDB lineage: Bacteria > Patescibacteriota > Saccharimonadia > Saccharimonadales > UBA4665 > PMNU01. Next base: position 22,245 of record DASVOI010000027.1, on the reverse strand, counting down.
CCGGCCGCAGAGGCATAACATGCCCCGCCCTACGGCTAAAAAGGGCTCTATGCAAAAGCCGGCTCAAAATCTGCGACATATATGGCTCAAAGGGTTCGTCGCGATTTGTCTCAGCGTAGTACCGGGACGACCGGATGATTTGCTCAGCGCCCAGCTGCAGCAACTCATCGCGATCTTCGCCGTTATAGCGCACCAGTCGCCGCAGCAGCGACGGCAAGAAGTACTCCACCACCCGGCAGCGCGCGTCAGCGCTCTCCGGCGTCAGTCGCACCAGCTGGCGTAGATTTACAGCGCCAAGTTTCGTATGCGTTACCCGCAGGCTTTGCCAACTATCTTCCGTTGGCAAAGCCGGCACACTAAAGTCCAAAAAAGCCACGTCGCGCGCGGTAATGGCTTCCCATAGCTTGTCGGCGTCAATAAAATGGCTCCGCACAAAATAGCGCGCCATCGCGTGCATGGTGCCACGTAAACGTGCGGCAGCGGCTGGCCGAGCCGTCTCGGGCAAACGCTCCATGGCATAGGTGTACGAGCGGGGGCGCAGCCCGTCCTCGCGGCGGCCGGTCAATAGCGTGAATAAGGCGTGATCGGCCCTGAGCGACAGAGCGCTTTCGGTCGATGCCGTCGCCAAGCTAACACGCGTAAAAAGAGCATGAGCCGCACGAAAGCGCTCCAAACCGCGCTCAGCATGCAACGATACTCGATCTGGTTGCTCGTCCGGCGAAAAATGCGCCACCACCTCTTGGCGTTCAGCGGGGTCGCCAATAACCAGCCGAGCGGCCGCGTAGAGCTGCACATCGTAGGGTTGGTCGCCAAAAATCTCATCGAAGTGCGCCAGCTCGGTTTCTAACCGGCCGGCGGCTGCCCGCTCAATCTCTAAAGCTCCTGTATCATGGCGTACTACAAGCGCCGGTGAGCGGCGCCCCTTCGGTAATTCTGCTGGCGGTGACTGCTCCATAAACTCTGTACTATAAAAGAATCTGTCCGGCCAAACAAAAGCAGTAAAGGCCCGGCGGGCGCTATACTACCTATATGAATGAGCCGACGCAGTTGCCGTACTACCGCCAAGACCCGAAGGAAGTGCTGCGGCAGCTCGGCTCCAGTTCCGCCGGCCTGGGTAACCGCGATGCGGGCGGGCGCCTGACCCGCGAAGGTCCGAATGAGTTGCAACGCGCCAAGCGCGAGCCGACGGTTATTACCTTTTTGCGGCAATTCAAAAATTTGCTCGTGCTGCTACTGCTAGTCAGCGCCAGCTTCTCGGTCTATTTGCAGGACTACCGCACCGCCATTATTTTGTTCTTCATTGCCGGCATTAATACCGCCGTAGGCTTCGTGCAGGAACACAAGGCCGAAAGCCTCATGGCCAGCTTGGAAAAATTAACGGTGCCTAGGGCCAAGGTGCTACGCACTGGCAAGCTCATCGAAATTGATGCAGCCGAACTGGTGCTGGGCGACATTGTGTATGTGGAGGAGGGCGACTCGGTGCCGGCCGACCTGCGCATCGTCGACGAGCAGGAGCTGAGCACCAACGACTTTGCCTTAACCGGCGAAAGCAACCCGACGCGCAAATTCGTGCACGCCATCAGCGGCGATGTACCGCTGGCTGCCCGCCAAAACCTCTTATACATGGGCACCACGGTGGCGACCGGCAATGGGCATGGCGTGGTTGTAGGCAAAGCCATGAACAGCGAGTTGGGGCGCATCGCCAACCTCAGCCAAGCCACCAAAAGCGGACCCTCGCCCCTCACCCGCGAGCTGAACAACGTAAGCAAACGGTTGACGCAGGGCGTAGCCATTTTGGCGCTGCTTTTGACGTGGGTGGCGCTGGAGTCGCACCTAGGCGTTAAGGCCGCGCTGCTGTTCGCCATCAGCATCAGCGCCGCCATGATCCCGAACGGCCTCGCCGCCGAAGTGAGCATTACCCTAGCCCAAACCGCCGGCCGCATGGCCAAGGCCCGCGCGCTGATAAAGAAACTATCGGCGGTAGAAACGCTGGGAGCTACCAACATTATTGCCACCGACAAAACCGGCACCCTCACCAAAAACGAAATGACTGTCGAGCGCCTGCTGGTCGGCCGCACCGAATACGGCGTGACCGGCACGGGCTACGAGCCGAACGGTGTTATTGTAGACAATAAAGACGAGCCGATCACCCAGGAGCAGCTCGACACTATCAAACTTTTCTTCGAAACCGGTGCGCACGCCAGTAACGCCCACGTGAATCCGCCCGACACCGAGCACGCCACGTGGTACTGCGTAGGCGACCCTACCGAGGGCGCCATTGTAACGCTGGCCCGCAAGGTTGGCATCGACACCGACAAACTGAACACGGCCAACAAAGAAATAAAAGAATTCCAGTTTGACTCCGCCCGCAAACGCATGAGCAGCGTGCGCCGCTACAGCCAACGCCTGATGGTCTTCACCAAAGGCGCGCCGGAGAGTGTACTGGAGCGCTGCACTCACCTGTGGGACCACGGCCACGTCCGGCCGCTGACCGCCAAAGACCGCGAGTTCTTTTCGCAGTACAACGAAAAACGGGCCAGCGAGGCGATGCGCAATCTGGCCTTCGCCTACGCCGCCCTGCCCAAAGGCGCCAAGCCCACCAACATGAAGTTCGACGAGGTGGAGCAAGACTTAGTGTTTCTGGGCATGGTCAGCATGGTTGACCCGCTGCGCGACGAGGTGCCCGAGGCCATGGTAGCTGCTCGCGGCGCTCACATCCAGGTGTCGATTATCACCGGCGACTTCCCCACGACCGCCGAAGCTATTGCCCGTAAGGCCCAACTAGCGCCAGAGGGCGAGGACATCCAGATTGTTTTGGGCGACCGTTTGCCCAGCTTAAGCGATGCTCAAATTACCCAGCTGGTGCTGCGCGGCGGCGTGGTCTTTTCGCGTGTGGCGCCCGAAGATAAATTGCGTATTGTGGAGCTGGCAAGGGCCGCCGGCAGAGTGGTGGCCGTAACCGGCGACGGCATTAACGATGCGCCCGCCCTAAAGCGTGCCGACATCGGCGTGGCCATGGGCCGTACCGGCACAGACGTCGCCAAGCAAGCCGCCGCAATCGTGTTGCTGGACGACAGCTTCAGCACGCTGGTGGGCGCGATTGAACAGGGGCGACTTACTTTCCGCAACATCACCAAAGCAGCGCGCTGCGCCTTGACCGACAATGCCGGCGAACTGTTCACGGTGCTCATTAGCCTCGCCGCCCAGGCATTATTTGACGTGCCCATTGCCATTTTGGCGGTGCAAATTCTGGCCATCGACCTCATTGCCGAGCTGTTCCCAGTGACCGCCCTCGGCTGGGATCCGGCGCAAAACGACCTCATGCACGACCGGCCGCGCAATTTAAAGGACCACATTATTAACAAACGCACCGTCGGCGAATTCGTTGGCTACGGCCTGTTCGCCTCAGCCCTGGCCTACGCCAACTACCTGCTATTTTTTGCTCGCCACGGGCTCAATCCGCAGCACTACGGCGGGCATGGCGTGTTGTACTCCCAAGCCACCATCCTCACCTATCTGACGATTGTGCTGTGCCAATTTATCAACCTGCTATTGGTGCGCACTAGCGACAAAGAACCGTTTTTCACCAGCTATTTATGGAGCAATAAAAAGCTATTGCTAGCCTTTGGCGTGTCGCTCTTCTGCATTGTGAACATCGTCTACAATCCCTGGGTGCAGCCGTATTTCAACGCCCATGGCTTGAGTGTGGTGGACTGGGTGTTTGCGCTCGCCGCGGCTGGGCTATATTTGCTGGTGCGCCTCTTTATGCGCTGGAGCCGCAAAATGCACAGCCGTCAGGCGGTGCTGGAACTACACCACAGCAAGCAGGCGGCGGTTTAAACCCGGGAGGTCTAGGCTACGATTTGCGGCCGGCAAGGTGCGTCGCCAGCCCCTCGAGGAAGCTTGCGCCGTCGGCGGTCCACAACGTTTTGGTGGCCTCAAACGATTCGCGGGCAATGGCTAGCTGCTGAGCCGCCAGGCTCTCGGCTTGCGCCCGCGCGCCGCTGCGCTCGATGATGTCTTTGCAGCGAACGAAGTCTGCTTGCGTGAGCTGCGCATTGCCGAGGCAGTGCTGCAAAAACGCGCGGTCTTTTGGTTGGGCGTGTTTCAGGGCGTACACGGTCAGCAGTGTGCCCTTGCCTTCACGGATATCGTCCATGGGGCTTTTGCCCAGTTCGGCTTCGTCGCCAAACACGCCCAAAACGTCATCGGCAATTTGAAAGGCAATACCCAGGTGCCGGGCAAATGGCGTGATAGCATCTGTCTCGCGGCAGCCAGCGCCAGCCAAAACCATGCCCACATGCAGCGGATTCACAAAGCTGTACTGAGCGGTCTTCCACTCGAGCGTACGCCAAATGTCCTGCTCGCTCGGCGTTTTGACCAGTTCGTTCATGATGTCGTAGGTTTGGCCGTGCTCGGTGATGCCCAGTGTGCGGTTGGTGATACTCAGGGCGTTTAGCTTCAGCTGCGGTTCGGCGTTCAGGTTGGCCAGGACGATCTGGGCGGCGTGCGCGCCGGCCAGCGCGGCGTTCAGTGCCAGGCTGACGCCGGCGTGGTTGGCGTCGCCCTTCAGCCGACGTTTACGATGATAGGCAGCCAGCAGCTCATGGGCGCTGGGCTTGCCGCGGCGAATGGGCGAGCGATCCTGGATATCATCGCATATCAGCAAATAGGCATGGAACATTTCCATAGCCCGGGCCGCTTGCACAATCATGTCCCGATTCTGGCCGTCGCACATTTCGTACCCGACCATCGTCAACGCGCCGCGGATACGCTTACCGCCGCGGCCCAGCATATCCAAAAAAGTGTTTACCTCCAGCTCGGCGTACAGGCCGTACTGCTGCGCGGTTACCAGCTGCACGTACTCGGCATAGCTGGCAATATCGGCGTCAATGGCCTTTTTATACGCGGCCAGTCGGTCAGGAAACGCAGCGGCAGTCATAGGTTAATGGATGAGCGGCGCGACTTTGGTCTGGAGTTCCAGCTTCAAGTTTTCAAGCGTCGTGTCGTTAGAAATAATGGCGTCGGCACTATCGATGATAGAACGAATGCCCCTGGCTGGGCCGCTGTGGCTGGTGCCCTTGTTTTCGTAATCGTCTTGCTTCAAGAATTCCTCAAGCGTCCACTGCGCCTCGGAGTCACGCTGGCGGGAAGTCATGCGCTGGTAGCGAACGTGCGGGTCGGCGTCAACACCCACGATAATGCCGCCAGCGGCGCGCACCGCTTCGGCCTCGCCCATGGAGCGCAGCCCGGAAATAACCGCGCCGGGCAAACGCTGCACCCGTGCCTGCAAAATACAGAGCTTTACGAGCGTTGCCGGATCAACTTCGTGGCGCAAGTAATTTGCAACCTCGTAGAGTTGGTCACGCGCCGGGTTGAAATCGTGCGGTTGCTTGTACGCATAACGCGTGATAACGCGCAAAAAATCGCCGCTTGATAAGTTTTGCAGGCCGAATAATTGCGCCAGCAAATTAGCCACCGTGTCCTTGCCTGCGCCGGCCGTACCGGTCACCCCTATAAGTCGTAGTCCATGATCCATGCCTCCATTCTATACGATCTTCGGTCATTTGCGGAGAGGCTGCCTCAAAATGTTGTGTTTATCACAGTTCCATGAGATAATGAACCGGATGACAGTACCCGTTATTGAAGCACTGCGACCGTCCTTTCCCGATGACCCTGCCCCCCGCGATTTACCCGCAACCGGCAACGGTGTATATCCTGTTGGTCTCGACCCAGAACATCTTGTGCCTTACACGCTCACCTACGATGACCCGCCCCGCCCCGACGAGGAGGCCATGGAGCGCTACGCCGAGGAACTCAGACGCCGAGCGCACGGCACGGTTTATGCTTCTTCGGGAAACTATGGCGCCGAGGAACCGGCCGAGCAGCCCGTGCGGCGCACACCCGGTTGGTGGGATTTCGTTGACACCAAGCTGGAGCGCCAGCCAGAGGGTGCTCCCGTCGCAGATTTTATAGCGGCGACTGCTGTTGGCGAGGCCGCACCCCAGCGCGCCCATCTACTGCGCCGCACCTGGCGGCACATCTCAAATGCTGCAATGCGCGTCTTTAAGGGCGAAACAAATGGTACCCAAGCCGTGACGTACGAAGGTCATGCCGCCGAGGGCTACACCGGCCGCCGCCGAGCCACGTCCGCACCGGCTACTTCGGCCGAAACGGTAGCAACAACGACGGTGCCCGTTGAAAGCCCGGTTGCCGCAGAACCCACGCCCCCAGCCGAAGCTCAGCCAACGAAGCCCACTGTCTCAACCGCGCTTGTACTCGTTCCGGTTAGGGAACGTGTGATCCCCAACAACACCGGGGGTCAAATGTTACAAGACCACCTCCTTGCGTTAGGTTTTGCCTCCCCGAAGGTCTTTGTGCAAGCCGCCACTAATGGGCACCCTGCCGCAACACGTCAGGCGCTCAGGCGGGTCCTGCGACAGCAGAGCAACCTGCACCGCATGGGCGAGTTCGGCAATGCATCAGCTGCTGACCAATACAAGCAGCTGCTGACCGCCATAAGCGAAGTGGAAACCCAATTGGGCTGGGGCCGCCAAGAATCTGCCGACGAAGCCGCCGCTCGCCCCGCAGCAGCCCAACAGCCGCACGGCGGCGCCCTAAACAGCGACGCCGAACGAGTGGCATTCATGCGCCGCTTCCGCGCAGGCGCCACCGCCAGCGTATAGCAGAGAGACACCGGGCGACAGCGAGTGGGTGGGGCCAACAAAAAACATTCTATCTTATTTTTCGTTTCCCGCTGCCGCCGCGGTGAGCCGGCCAACCAGAGTGGCCGGCGCGTGTAATCTATCCAACGTTCCCCGCCATTGCAAGTACTTTTTCGAACAAAATCAAATCATTTAATGTAGTCGTGCAGTTTGCGGGCGTCTTTGTGCTTGCGTAGTTTGGCGAGCGCCTTGGCCTCGATCTGGCGAATACGTTCGCGTGTCACGCTAAATTCTTGACCGACTTCTTCCAGCGTATGCTGTTTGCCGTCTTCCAGGCCAAAGCGCAGCTTGATGATCTTCTGTTCGCGCTCGGTCAGCGCGGCCAGCATTTCTTTCACCTGCTCTTTGAGTAGCTGATTGGTGGCAGATTCTTCCGGCGAGATGGTGTCTTCGTCTTCGATGAAGTCAGCCAAAACAGATTCTTCCTCGTCGTCGCGGATCGACGCGTCCAAAGACGAAATGTCTTGCTTGATCTTCATGATGTGCTCCACCTTGTCCACCTCGATCTCCATGGCGTTGGCGATTTCCTCGTTGGTGGGCTCGCGGTTCAATTCCTGGGTCAGACGGCGCTGAGTGCGCAGCAGTTTGTTAATCGTTTCTACCATGTGCACCGGGATGCGAATGGTGCGGGCCTGGTCGGCAATAGCCCGGGTGATGGCCTGACGAATCCACCAGGTAGCGTAGGTTGAGAACTTAAAGCCCTTATCCGGGTCGAACTTCTCGACGGCGCGCAGCAGGCCGGTATTGCCCTCCTGAATCAGGTCGAGCAAGTCCAAACCGCGGCCCACGTAACGCTTGGCAATCGAAACCACCAGGCGCATGTTGGCTTCGGCCATTTTGTCTTTGGCGTCTTTGTCACCGGCGACAACGCGCTTGGCGAGCGCCAGTTCTTCTTCGGCGCTTAAAAGCGGGATCTTACCGATTTCGCGCAGGTACAACCGCACGCTGTCATCGGCAATGTCATCCAGGTAATGCTGGTCTTCGGTGATCACCTCTTCGCCGTCCTCGACGGTCCATTCGTCGCTCAGCTCTACCGGCTCTTCGACTTCGAGCGGCGCGGCGGTAGTCACCACCTCGACGTTCATGTCGGCCAGTTCGGTGTAGAGCTTGTCGAGCAGATCGGCGTTTTCCGGCGTGTCGGCAATGGCGCTGCTGATGTCGCGCTGGTCAATTTTGCCGGCCTTCTTGGCGTTCGCAACGAGATCCTTCTTCACTTGTTCGAGATCGGGTGCGGCATCGCCCTTTTGGGGCTTTTGGGCGGTGGTGTCTTTCTTCTTTGGCACTTTAGGCGCCTCCTTTATGAGTTTTTAAAAGATGATCGAGTTTGGCTGCCGCTCCCAGGAGTTGCTTGGCGCGTTCGTCGCTAGCGTGCTCCAGTTCGCGGGCAATCCGCTGTTTTTGCGTTTTTACGTATCGCTCTATCAGCTGTCCCTGCAATCGAGTTGCTTCGTAATGAAGCTCTGTAACCTCGAGGTCCTGATACAGTTCTTCAAATAATAATGATAACATTTTACCATAATCTGCCAGAGAGCGCCAAGATTCGTCGGTGTGCGGGCCGGCGGTAAAGTCGGGGTGCTCGGCGAGATACGCCAACAGGTCGCGCGCTTGGTCTTCGGCCAGCATCTGCTGTTTGATTGGCTCTAGGTAACGGCGGAGTTTCGGCTGCAACAGCGCCAGCGACAGCAAATGGTTTTCGGCTTTAATCACCTCCTGCGTGGTTTTATCGGGCGCCGTGCTCGGCGTTTTTTTGGTTTTGAGCTTGGGCGCGCTGGCTTCTGGCGCGGCCAGCTTGCTCACCAGCGCCGCTTGACTCACGCCGATCAGCTCGGCCACCTGGCCGATGTAGTGCTCCTGCTCCACCGGATCGTTCAGGCCGCGCACCACATGCAAAATAATATCGCTGAACTGGCGCTTGCCCATCGCACTCGTAATATCCAGCTGCCGGCGGTAGCGATCAATGAGCCAATCCAGCGCATACTGCGGCCGGTCGATAATCTTCTGCCACATGCCGGTGTCTTGCTTGATAAGTTCGTCTGGGTCTTTGCCGCTCGGAATAGTAATAATGCTGAGACTAACGCCGACCTTGCTGGCAATGGGGATCGCCCGCTCGGTGGCGTTCAGCCCGGCCTTGTCGGCATCAAAGCTCAGGCGAATGTCGCCGGTAAAGCGGCTGAGCGCCTTCAAATGCTGCTCAGTGAGCGCCGTGCCGGCCGTAGCCACTACCTGCCGCACGCCAGCCTGATGGCTCATGATGACGTCCAGGTTGCCTTCGGCCACCACCACAAATTTACTCTTGCGAATACTTTCTTTCGCCAAGTGCAGCCCATAGACGTGCCGCGACTTATCGTATAACAGCGTCTGCGGCGTGTTGATATACTTTGGCGCATCCGGGTCGTCTTCCAGCAGCCGGGCGGTAAAGCCAATCACCGCTCCTTGCGGGTCCTGCAGCGGAATCATCAGCCGGCCGCGAAACATGTCGCCGACGCCGCGGGTGCGCTGAGCGCTCAAACCAGCGCCCTTAATTTCTTTGTCGGTAAAGCCTCTTCCGCGCAAAAAATCGTGCAGCGCCGTGCCGGTGTTGGGACTGTAGCCCAGACGCCATTCCAGCGCCGTCTGCTTGGTGAACTGCCGTTTTTTAAAGACGTAGGCCAACGCTGTTTGGCTTTTGGTAAACTGCACTTGGTAAAAATGCGCGGCCGCTTCCAGCGCCTCGTGCAGGCGCGCTTTTTCCTTGGAGTTGCTGCGGCTGCCCGTGCGGTATTGGTCCAGGTCGACGCCGGCTTTGCGCGCCAGGAGCTCGAGTGCGCCCTTAAAGTCCAGGCCCTCCATTTCCATCACAAAGCTGAACATATTGCCACCCTTGCCGCTCGAAAAGTCGTGCCAAATTTGCTTCTCTGGGCTGACCATAAAGCTCGGCGTGCGCTCGCCGCTAAACGGGCTGAGGCCTTTAAAGTTGCGGCCGGCACGCTTCAGCTCGACGTACTGCGCGACAACGTCCTCAATACTGAGCCTGCTCTTGATGTCCTCTACCGCGTCCATTACTTTTATTGTACGCTATCCCACCTCTGGTTAATAGAGAGGCGAATAACTTGCGAGCACAAGCGTCATATGGTTACATGTGAGGTATGGATCCGCAGCAGCCGTATGGCTCGTTCCCGCCCGCACCGCCGCAGGGGAACCCGTACGATTTCATAACCGCCCCGCCGTCGAAACCACCGCGCACTACCGCCGTTGGCGGTGGCGGCTCGTTTGCGGGCAAATTAGCGCTTGTTGGCGGCGGCGCCGTGGTGTTGGTGATTATTGTTGTCGTCTTAATGAATGTGATCTTCGGCAACAAAACCAACTTTGCCAACCTTATTGAACTGGCCCAGACCCAGCAAGAGATTGCCCGCGTCGCCCAGACCGGCATCCAAACCGTGGGCGATCAAGCGCTAGCCGGTGCCGGCATGAACACTCGCCTGACCATGATTACCCAGCAGCAAAACCTGGTTACCTACATGTCGCAGCACAAACAAAAGGTCAGCTCCAAGCAGCTGAGCCTAAAGAAGAGCCGGACCACCGACCAGCGGCTCTCACAAGCCCAGGCTACAAGCACGTTCGACATCGTCTACGCCCAGGTGGTCCGGCAAGAACTCGTCGACTACGCCGCTTCGGTGAAAACCGCCTGGCAAGGGGCCACCGGCAAAAATATCAAAGCAATTCTGGCGACTGATTATAACCAGACGCAGATGCTGCTGAAGCAATGGCCATCGCAGTAGTCCTAACGAACTAGGCGCCCGAGACCAGCAGATACGAGTGCCGAATGAGGTCCTGCACCTCTTCCCAGCTGAGCTGGCCGGTCAGCACCATGGTATTCCAGTGCTTTTTGTTCAGGTGGTAGCCGGGCATCACGCTCTCGTATTTTTCACGCAGGTGCTTGGCCAGCAGCGGGTCGCACTTCAGGCTGATGTTGACCGGCTGGCTGCCCTCTTTTACTAAGGCAAACATCTTGTCGTGCACTTTGTACACGGCCACGCCTTCGCCAAACGGATAATCCAGTTTGGCGTTCGGCATGCTCAGTAAATATTCTTCAACTTCTTTGTGCGTCATCTAATGTGCTCCTACGGACGCGTGTCCACGCGAGCGTAATAGCGGCCTTTGTGAGCGTGCTTCTGAGCCCAAGATTCGGCCACTTCCCTTCGAATTGTATCACGCTGTTCGTCGGTGACGAGGCCTGCCGCGTGGAGCTTCGGCAGCGCCTTGTGTGCAGTGCGCAAGTCCTTGGCTCGGCCCAGGATTGCTTTCCAATGGAGAACGTCAGAGGCGCTCAGGCAAGTAATACCGCCCACGCGCACCAACTTGTCGGGTTGGCGCGCAAGATCATCGTAGCTATATTCGACTAATGAAGGTGAGCCTTTGACGGTAGTAACCGAAAACGGCAACAGATTGGGCGCGTCGTCTGGGTCCGGACGTATAAAGATACCTGGGTGTGTCGCGCCAAGGTCGCGCAGCGCCCCTGCCGGCCGGGTAAACCGGAACTCGCACACATCCGGGACGTGCGGACCAATCACTAAAAGGTCGTCAAAAAACGCTTCCGAACACAAGCCGTCCACATCACCAGTAGGCATGCCTTCCAAGCCCGCAGCGGTCATCTGCAAGTGCAGCGCGGCGCCGCCCACGACAATGACTGTGCCGCGCGGATCGCGGACGGCAAGCGTTTCAATAATTGATGCAGCGAGTGGAATTTCAGCCATATTACTCTAAAACATCGAGCACGGCGGCAAGGTTGGGGACAATGTGGTCGGCGCCAGCTTCGCGCAGCGGCGTGGCGCTATCCAGGCCATGGGTAACACCGATAGTGCGTTGCAGTCCGGCGTCCTTGGCCAGCAAAATGTCGCCATGGGCGTGGCTGACCAAAACGGCCTCGTGCGGTTCGGCGCCAAGTTGCCGCAGGAGGTGGTGCAGACCGGAAGTCTGCTTTGGTTCAAAAGCTTGGTCGGCGCAGAGCAGCTGGTCGAAATAATGTTTCAGCCCGGCCTCTTCCAGGCGGACCAGCACACGGTAGTCATTGCCGCTTAAGCCCCCAATGCGCAGGCCCAAGCGCCGCAGCAAGGTCAAAAGTTCATGCGCGCCGTCATGCGCCGCGTTTTCGGCGGCGAATATCGTATGATCCAGGTCGAACACTACTGCCCGCATATTGCAAAGTCTCAATTAACATGGTGTATTATACGCCGTTACTCTCTGGGCGTAAAGTGTTAGCCCTCGGAGTGGTGCTTTTGCAGCCACTCAATGTAGTACTGCAGCTCGGCGATGCTGGCCTGGATGTCGTCGAAGGCGCGGTGCACGTCCCTCTTTTCGAACTCGACGCCAAATTTACCCTGCATAAAAACCTTGAGCGAGCTGACGTCCAGCATGCGGTAGTGCAGCTTGAGGTCAAACTGCGGCCACCACCGCTTAATAAAGTTACGGTCATTGTGGATGGAATTGCCGCCCAGCACCGCTGCTTCGCGGCCAAAGTGCGCCTGTACCAGCTCGATAAGCTGCTTCTCTACTTCGTGGGGCGCCAGGCCATCGTCCAGCTTCTGCAGGAATTCGTCGCGGTTTTCGGGGTAATCCTGCCACCAGGTATTGGCCTGCATGCGTTCGGCCACCAAGCTGCGCGGATGTTTGACGCGCGCTTCGTAGCTGCCCAGCGTCTTGAAGTCGAAATCGGTAATTTCGGCGGCAACTTCTAAAATAACGTCTTTGTTCGGGTCAAGCCCGGTCATTTCCAAATCCACCCAGAGAATCTTTGTGGGGAGCGCGTGCTTGTCGATCATATATGCAGATTATAGCGCCTAAAGAGAGAAATACGAAGGAGGCGAAAATCGAGCGGTACTCCGCTCAAGGGGCGATGTACCCGCCGGCTGCGCCAGACTACGGGCCCCTTTCGCAGAGTACCGCTCGATTTTCGCTGTATTATTTATCCTTTGGCAAGAATTCCAGGGCGGCGGAGTTGATGCAAAAGCGCTGCCCGGTGGGTTGGTCCGGCGCATCGTCAAAGACGTGGCCGAGGTGCCCGCCGCAGTTGGCGCACGTCACCTCAACGCGGTGCATACCGAGCGTATCGTCGGGCGTTAAAACCACCGAGCCTTTTTTAGCGTCGTAAAAACTCGGCCAGCCGCAGTCGGCCTCAAATTTTGTGCCCGCGTCAAACAAAACATTGCCGCAAGCCGCGCAGGTATAGCTGCCGGCTTTGTCGTTGTATAACAATTTGCCGGTGAATGGCGCCTCGGTGCCCTTGCCGCGCAAAACCTCGTATTGCTCAGGCGTCAATTTTTTCTTCCACTCTTCGTCGCTGAGTTGCATTTTTGCCATGTGGCAGCCCCCCCTACTTTTTCTTCGCTAAACGGTCCAGCTTGAACAATTTAAAGATGGCGTAGACGATGGCCGCTACCACCACAAAGTTAAACAGTGTATACACAATGTCGCCCCAATGCAGCGTCGCACTCTTGCCGCCGGATACGTGCACGGTTACCACCTGGTCGGCCAGACTCTTTTGGTTAGGCAGTACTAACTGGGTCAACGGCAGCACCAGGCCGCTCGTAATACTGTCTACGACGGTCTTCAGTTGCGTGCCCAGCACCAAACCGATACCAATGCCGATGACGCTCTGGTCGCGCAAAAAGTCAGAAAAACCGTTCAGCTGCTTGCTAAATTGCTTGCTGATGACTTCGTTCACCACCTCGGCCTGGGCCATCGGACTCAGGTTGCGCAGCTTGGAAGTCACCTCTTTCTTTTCGCGCTGACGCTCAGCCGCCGGTGGCAGGCCGTTGCCTTTGACCTCTGCGCTCGATTTCTCTCGTTCTGCCATAAGTATCTCCTACTATACACCTACATGTGTTCAGGCGCAGCGATGCCAAGCAGCGTCAGGCCGTCTTTGAGTACATCGGCGTACAGTTCGACCAGCTTCAGTCGAGCAGCCTCGCGCGGATCGCCCACCACTTGAGCGTGCTCGTAAAAACGGTTGAAGGCTTGTGCCAGCTCGTACAGATAGGTACAGATGTAGTGCGGCAACAACTCGCGCACCGCTTTGTCCAAAACATCCGGATATTCGCTGATCTTGCGCGCCAAGCCGCGTTCGTATTCGTCTAGGTCGCTCAAGTGTTCGGCGGCGGCGCCACCCTTTTTCAGGATGCTGCGGGCGCGGGCATGGGCGTATTGCAGGTACGGCCCGCTATTGCCCTCCAGACTTACCGACTCTTTCGGCTCAAAAATAATGTCGGCGCCGATGCGCTGCTTCAGGAAGGCGTACTTCACCGCGCCAAGCACCGCTTGCTCGTCTTCGCGGCCGGTAGCCTCTTTATTGGCCTCGTTCGCGGCGTCGAGCACATCTACTGCGCGCAAAAAGTTGCCCTTGCGGCTGCTCATCTTTACGCCGCCCTGCAGCTTCACGTTGCCGTGGGTAAAGTGCGTGGTGCGCTCAACCAGCTGAGGCTCAAACTGCTCAACACTCTTTAAGACCACTTTCATGTACTCTTCGATGTCGTTGCCGGTGATGACCACCGAACGGTCAAAGTGGTAGTCCTGCCACTTTTGCATGATCAGGCCAACATCTTTTGCCTCGTAAGTGGGCAGACCCTGACCGTTAATGAACACGCGAGTGTGCAGGCCGTACGGTTCGCCCTCAAAGACGACGGCGCCGTCGCTCTCTTTGTAGACGCCCTTTGCGAGCTGTTCGCGAACGGTTTGCAGCCCCAGGGGAGCGACATCGCTCTCGGGGTAGTATTTCTCGAATGGCGTGCCGATGCGGGCATAAAATGCGTTGAAGTAGTCGTAGCTCCACTGGCGGCAGGTCCAGTATATGTGCGCAAACGGGCTGTCGTGGTCGTTTTCGGCGAACAGCTGATAAATGCGTTTGTTCAGCTCGGTGATCTCGGGCTTGGCGCGGTCGTCGTCCTCGTAGGCGGCGGTACCTTTTACGTAGCAGGCGGCCATCCATTCGCTGCGGCCGTTTTCGGGTATGTCTTTGAGCTTCTCGGGGAGTTCGCCGCCGAGGTCCTGCAAGATAGCCCACATCGTTTTAGCGGCGTGCAAACCGACATCGCCGCCAAAGTTTACGCGGTGCACGTGCCCGCCGGCTTTCTCAATAAGGTTCGAAATGCCGGCGCCAACCACGCTGGTATAGATGTGGCCGGCGTGCAGTACCTTGAACGGGTTGGGGTCGGAGTATTCGGTGACTACCACCTGGCCTTCAAAACTGCGCGGCGCGTTTGTTGGCCCGGCCTCGGCGGCGGCGGCCAGTACGGCGTCGCTGACCCGAATATTGATAAAGCCCGGCCCGGCAATGGTGATCTCGGCGGCTTTGTCGCCGTAGGCCTCACGCAATTTAGCGGCCAGCTGTTCGGCCACTTCGCGCGGCGGTTTGCCCAGGCGCCCGGCCAACTGCAACGCCACGTTGGTAGCGTAGTCGCCAAACTGCGGCTCGGGCCTGGTCAGCTCGGCCCTCACGTCCACGTTGAACAATTCTTGTATGACGCCCGCGAGCGTCGCCGTCATCTCTTGCATATCAGAGTAATTATATCAGATGAGCGGCTACTCTGCTTTGGGCTGGCGCAAGATGCGGGCGCAACACCACACCGTGACGTAAATGCTGCTAATGAGCACCGTAAAGCCAAAGGTGGTCGTAAACATCTCGGGATGCTGGTGCGGCGCGAGCAAACGGTCAGACACATCGAACAAAATACTGGCCGGGTTTAGGAGCACGTCCCAGGTGTTCCAACGCAAATCGCGGCCGATGTAGATGGCAAAGCTGGTCAGGAAGATGGTGGCAGCCATCATATACCATGATACCTTCAGCGAAACGCGTTTGCGCAGCTCGCCGTGCACCAGATAGAGGCTGATCAGCCCCAGAATAAAGGCGTTCAGAATAAACGAGCTGAACATAATCACGTCCAGCATAAAATCGACTCGCGGCACGTCTTGCAGGTGGATGTAGTCGCTGATCATATAAAACGTGTTCGGCAAAAAACCCAGCCAGAACAGCGTCAGCAAAAACGGCGGCCAGCTGGACCACAACCGCGTGCGCAACATGCGCTGCAGCCATAACGTCAGCAACAGCGGTATCCAAGCCAAAAACAGGTTATATGCCAGATAGTCGAAGGTCAGACTGTGATTGCGCAGAGCTGCAGCCGCGAATAGCAAAACACTGGCTAAGCTCGAGCTAACGAGTGCCAGACCCAACCGAGCCCGTGTGGATACGTACCACCTCATAATGGTTCTATTATACCAGCTGACCGTACGCCCGCTACTTCGCAAGCGGCAGCCGCATCATAAAGCAGGCGCCGCCACCGGGCACGTTGCGGGCCTTGAGTTCGGCATTGTTCGCCTGCACGATGATCTGCGCCAGGCTCAGGCCCAGACCGTAGCCGGCAACCTTGCTGCTGCGGGCTTTGTCGCCGCGGTAGAGCCGTTCAAAGATATGCGGCATATCGGCTTCGGGGATGCCGGGGCCGCCATCTTGCACCCACAGCACGTAGTGATTGTCGTCACGCTTGCCGCCAATAACCACGGTGCCCTTTTCCGGACCATACTTCACGGCGTTATCCAGCAAAATGGCCACCGCTTCAGCCAGGCTCTCACGGTGACCCAACACCGAAGCGGCGGCCGCTTCAGTTTTTAGCACAACCTGCTTGCCAGCGGCAACTTTTTCTTTTAACTTCACCGCATCGGCAATGATTGCACGCGCCGGCACCGGCTTAATCTTGAGCGGCGCGTTGCCGTACTGGGTCAAGGCCAAAAGATTGGAACTCAGATTTTCCAGGCGCTGCACTTCCTCGAGGTTGCTATTGATAAGCTCGCGCGCCTCGCCCTCGCTAAAATTCTTTTGGCGCAAGAATACCTCGTTCTCCAAGCGCAAGTTGGTCAGCGGCGTGCGCAGCTCATGACTCGCGTCGCTGGCAAAACGTGCTTGCGCGTGGTGCGCTTCCTCGATCGGCTTCAGCGTACGTCCGGCAAACCAATAACAAAGCAAGCCGCCCAGTGCCAAAGCCGTCACGTTAATGAGCACGAAGTCACGGTTGAGGCGCTGGTGCACCAGGTCGGCTTGGTCGTCTTGCAGATTGGTGAACGTGCTGTACGACCGCGGCCCCACGCTAAACCCTTGCCCCGGCAACCCGTACGGGCCGTCAAAAAAGAGCTGCCGCACACCAGAGCGCTGCGCGTTATTGCTCAAGCTGTACTCGCGCTCAAACAGCGCGCGAAAACTGAGCGTCAGCGTCAGCGTAAACGCCAGCAAAACAGCGAGATAAAACAGTGTTAACTTAACTCGGGCTGATTCAAACATCGTACCTATTTTACTTTGTAGCCGTGGCCGCGCACAGTCTGAATAATGGCTTCGCCGATTTTTTTGCGCAGGTTGGCGACAAATGTCTCCACCGTATTATGCTGCACGCGCGATTCGTCGGCCCAGACGTGGTCAAGCAGCTGATCTTTGCTGATGACCTCGCCCTTGTGGCGCAACAAGTACTCCAGCAGTTGAAACTCTTTGGCGGTCAGATGCACTTGCTCGTCGCCTATGGCGACTTCTTTGCTCACCACGTCGAGTGTCAGCGGACCGCTCGCAAAGGTGTTGCCCGTCTTGGGCTGCGGCCGGCGCAACAGCGCGCGGACGCGGGCCAGCAGTTCGTCAAAGGCAAAGGGTTTCGGCAAGTAATCGTCGGCGCCGGCGTCCAACCCCTGTACGCGGTCGCCGATCGTGGTGCGCGCCGTTAGCATCAGCACCGGCACCTGCGTACCGTTGCCCCGCCACAGCTGCACCAGCCCCGGCCCGTCGTGGTGGCCGGGGATCATCCAATCCAAAAGCACCAAGTCGTAATCGTTGGCGTCCACTAGTGTCTCGGCGACATCGCCGTCACCGGCTACATCCACCACGTAGCCTTCGGCCGTCAGGCCCTTTTCCAGGCTACGGGCAATCTTCTCTTCATCTTCGACAACAAGCAGTCTCATGTCTTGTATTATACGCCCGCCCCTGTAAACCAGCTGGAGATACTGCCTGGCAAAATAATTGACTGTCTGGGCAATTGCCGCTAGGGTAAAAGTGTTAACAAAGGACAGCACATGGAATTTGGACGAATCCCGGGTGGACGCCTTACAAAAACACTGTTAGCGGGCGGTCTGGTGGTAACTCTGGCCACCGCCTGCGGCGCCAGCAAAGAGAGCGGCGGCAACAGCGCGCAGCCGCATGTTGACGCCAGCGGCAAGCCCGTCCACCCCGCTACTTGTTTTGAAGCCTTGAAGTACGGCGGCGACCACACCAAACTGAGCGCCTACGGTGCGGCGCTGCAGGCGGCCGTCGACGCCGGCATGCCCAAGGGCACATTTGACGGCAGCGCGTTCGATATGCGCTGGGTGGCCTGCACTGGCGCCAACATCAGCGGCGTCGAAGAAATCATGAGCCGGATGGCAGACGGCGACCCCCATGATCAGCGGCGCACCACGAACACGGTCACCTGCGCCATCCTCTTGGCGAACCTCGGTGTCATTAAAGGTGAAGGCGTGCTATCCGACGCCCAGCTCCGCACCATCCAAGACGGATATGACGGCGGCCAGGGCAAACCGCGGTGCGGCGGCATCCTAGAGAACGCCCGCAGCGGCGGTTTCCAGAATCACGATGCCCAACTGGTTATTCCCCTGCCCAAAGCTGGCCAAGACACTTTTACGACCGACCAGACTGAGTTCGCAACCGCTGCCCCGGCAGCCTACGAAGGCGGCGGCCAAACCGTGCTAGCCGAGGGTTATGTGCCGGTGCCGGCCTGGGCCCGGCAATTCCGAGCGGAACAGCCCCTGGGCATGCTCGCCGCCGCGGCTGTTTAACGATTATTCGTCGAGCGCCTTCTTGAACTTCTCAACCAGCTCAACCGGTGCCGGGTCAACACCGTTTAACAAGGCCAGATAGAGCGTTACAAAATCGCCGTAAGCCACGGCCCAGACCAGCTGCTCAAGCAGCCCGTCGCCCTGCACTTCCACAACGTGCGGCGCCGGCCGCATGCCAGACAGCAGGCGTTCCGTTACCTCAAAGCGTTTCTGTACGCGCGGGTGTTCCAGGTTGCTGCGCAGGTCCACAACGGCGTACGGCTTGTCGGTGGCGTGGCCACTCCAACCAATAAATTCGTTGTGGTTGAATTCTGGAATCTGATTGCACCAGGCAACTTGCTTGGCGTTTTCGTTGCAGCCAATCTTCCACTTGTAGGCCGCCGGAAAAAACTTAGGCCCAGCGTACACCACCAAGGATTTGCCCAAAAATTCTTGAGCCAGCCGCTTGGCCGGATTCTGGGCCGTCGGCACTTCCGGCCCCCACGCCTCCACGGCTTTTTGCAAAAAGTCGGCAGCCTTGGCCAGCTCGCTCGCGTAACTCTGCTGATTTTCCAAAACGCCGGCCATGGCCAAAATATCTACCAACGCGCGGAACATAGCAAAAACGGCGTAGCGCGGCTGCTCGGCATTGGGCACCGCAGCCAGCAGGTAGCCCTTCTGGCGGGCGATGTCCTGCAGCTTGCCGCCGGCCGCCACCACGGCGATATGCGCACCGCGTTGTTCGGCCTGGGCTAGCGCGCTTAACGTTTCTTCGGTGTTCCCTGAGTAGCTCGAAGCGATGAACAGCGTGTCCTTGCCAACGTACGGCGGCAGATCATAGTCGCGCACCAGTTCAAACGGCACGGTTACGCCCGGCCAGGTCTTTACAAACATGGCATACAGCGCCGAGCCGCCCATGCCAGCCACCACCACATTAGCGGGCGCGCCGAGGTCGGTTTGCGGCAGTTGATAATCGTGCGTTAGCTGGGTACATTGCCGGCGGGCGATCCCCAGACTATCTTCGGGGTCTTTTTCGTGGATCCATTTCAAATCATCGAGCATAGTCGTCAAAATCCTTGTGCTTAGTGCTAATGGTAGCTTATACTATAGCGTAATAAGCGAGAGGGAGTGAGATGTTTGGGCACGACGACAATGGGCAAACCACAACAGACGCTGCCGCTCCGGGCGTAGTCCAAGATGGCGGCCTGGGCGCAAGCAACAATATGGACGTAACTACCGCTGGCGCTGATGCCGCAGTACCCACCAGTTTTGGCCCGGGCTTTGCGGCTGCCGAGCCGGCCGCACCGGCCGCTGCACCTGCACCAGTGATCGAGCCGGAAGTTGCCGCTCCTGCAGCCTCAGTTATTGCGGCGCCGGCTGCCGGCGATGATGCCGACGACCTGCTCCAAATCAAGCAGCAAGCCCTGCAGCAACTCTCGCCGCTCGTCGGCCACCTCGACCAATCCCCCGAAGAAAAATTCCGCACCACCATGATGATGATCCAAGCTTCCGACAACCAGGAGCTCATCAAGGACGCTTACAGCGCCGCCCAAGCCATTGAAGACGAAAAGACTCGCGCACAGGCCCTGCTCGACATCATCAACGAAATCAACTACTTCACCCAGCAGCACCAGCAAGCCTAGGCGGAGCGCTAAAAGGCGTGCGCAGCTTGCAACTCAAACACGTCAATAATCTGTTATTTGCGGCTACGATCTTCGTGCTGCTCTACATAATTACCGCGCCGTTGTTGCCCGCGGCCCTGTTTTGGGTGCAGTCGCATACCGGCGATCGTATGCAAAAGCTCTCGGCGCGCTTGAACGTGCCCGCAGGGTCCGTGCCGGCGAGCACGACCGGCAACCGCCTGGTGGTGCCCAGCATGTTGCTCGACACGCCCATCAACGAAGGCACCGACCTGCGCGCCTTGCGGAGTGGTACGTGGCGCCGGCCAAACGGCAGTGCGCCGGACAAAGGCGGCAACACTATTATTGTCGGGCATCGCTTTACCTACACCAACCCGCGCGGCACGTTCTATTTCCTCAACAAAGTAAAAGTCGGCGACCAAATCGGCGTTTTCTGGAATGGCAAGCGCTACCTCTACAAGGCGGCGAGTATCAGCGTGGTGCCGCCCACCGATGTAGCCGTTGAAGCGCCCACCAAAAATGCCCAGCTCACACTTTACACCTGTACGCCGCTGTGGTTGCCGAAAGATCGGCTGGTTATCGTCGCGAATCTGGAGGGGCACTCATGAGTGAGAAAACCCGCTTTTGGCTGCTGCTGGCCTTGCTCATCGCAAGCCTCGCGCTGGTGTTCATACTAAACTCGGCACTTGGGCAGCAAGTGCTGGTGCGCGGTTGATTATTCTTATTCGCGCGGCAGGGTTTCGTCGGCGGCCTCGGAGTCGTCAGACTCGACCTCTACCGGCTCGACGGCAGGCTCGGGCTGTTTCGCCGGGCGGCGCCAAAAGCGCACCAGAATGACGGTCATCAGCAGCACCGCGGCCACGCCCACAATCAGACCAACGGCGATGCCGGTATTGGTCAATGTGCTGCCGCTGCTCGAAGACGCCGTGCTACAGGTAGTGCGATCGGTGCCCGTACAAGTGTACACGCCAGTGCCATACGTGCCGGAACCGTAGACGTCGGCCAGTGTTCGTACTCCAGTGGTGATATATAGCTGCATGTCTTTTCTCGATTACCGTAAGCGTTACCTTATGGTATCATAAGCATGGTCAACATAACAAAGTGAGGGTATCTATGTTCAGCACACTAGCCTTCCTCGATTTAGGGGCTCCTGAGCTCATCATTATCTTGGCGATCGTGCTGCTCTTGTTTGGCGGGCGCAAGCTGCCGGAGTTGTCCCGCAGCCTCGGAGAATCTATGCGTGAGATTCGTAAAGGTATAAATGGCGACGGGCAGCATGAGAGCAAAAAAGCAGAAGAAAAGCCACGATCAGAGTCGGCTGAGTAAGCCCAGCAATCCCCGGCTGCCTTTCATCGAACACTTGCTGGAGCTGCGGAAACGGCTCTTCTATGTGGCTGTATCGGTTATTGCCTGGGGTACTGCGGCATACTTTGTGCAGCAGCAAATTGTTGCGGCACTGTTAAAGCCTGCTCACAACCAGCAATTTATTTATACGTCGGTGGGCGGCGGCATCGATTTCCTGTTCCGCGTGTGCATCTACATGGGCGTCGCCGCTAGCATCCCCGTTATTGTCTTTCAGATTCTAAAGTACTTGCAGCCGCTCATCCAAAAGGGCGCTACCCGGTTTATTGCCTGGGGAAGCGTAGTGTCGGGGATTTTGGCACTGGCCGGTATGGCGTTTGGCTATTTCCTGGGGCTGCCGGCGGCGCTGCACTTTTTGCTGCACCAATTCACCACCAGCCAGATCCATCCGCTGCTGACTATTCAGTCGTACATGTCGTTCGTGACTCTATACATGCTTGGTTCTGCCCTGCTCTTCCAGCTGCCGCTGCTGTTGGTGCTCATTAATCGCATTAAGCCGCTGCAGCCCAAAAAATTACTCGGTTACGAGCGCTGGGTTATCTTGCTGGCCTTCGTGGGCGGCGGCATTATGAACCCGTCGCCGCGCATCCAGGACCAGCTGATGCTTGCCGTGCCGATGATCGCTGCCTACCAGGTCGGCGTGCTGCTGGTGTGGCTCACCAATCGTCGCGGCCGACGCAAAAACCGCGTGCACGACCTGTTGCAGC
>DASVOI010000026.1:0-11161 GCA_036383395.1 Saccharimonadales bacterium (SeqCode) | reverse complement strand
CTGACCTTGCAGGTGCACCGCAAGAAGCTCGGCCGCATCCGCTACATCCCCGAAGCCATCAACTACACCCAAGACCCGCAAAGCTTACGCGACTTCATCAAGCAGAACATGCGCTGGCAGCGCGGCTTTTTCCAAGGTGTTATGAAGTACAAAATCGGCCTGCGCCCGCAAGCCGTTGACCTGGGCTTAGGCTATCAGATGCTGGAGCTGCTGTTTTACTTAATCCAGATGTTTGTGCTGGTGCCGTACATCGTTATCTCGACGCATCAGTGGAAGATTATCCCCATCGTGCTCTTCAGCGACTTTGCCGTGACCTGCGCCCTGGCCATTTTCTCGGCCGTGGCCGCCAAGCGCGCCGCCATTCTTGGCTCGCTGCCCTACTTCTACTTCTTGCGCTGGATTGAGATCGGCATCACCGTGATCGCCTACTTCGAAGTCGTGGCCCTGCGCAGATTCCGCGGCGAGACCTTCAAGGGCTGGTCGACCAAAGGCCGCCGCTATGCCCTGGACGCCAAGGCATTAAAGGACACCGCGTAATGAGCAAAAAGAAGACTGCCAAAAAGAACACCGACCGCGTGGCGCAGATCGTGACCATCGTGGCCATCGCCCTAGGTGGCGCCTACGTGCTGCTGCGCGTGGTGAACTGGATTCGCTTCTTAATCGGCTAGTTAGAGCTTTTCGACGCGCGTAAACGTGAACTTGTACAGCGTGCGGTTCTGGAACCACGTACCAGAGCAGGTCTGCACCGTTAAAATCGGCGGACCTTGGTAACTGAACAGGCTAGTGTCGGTGGGATCGACCGTGACGCTGTCCTGGTAGGTGTACACGAAACGGTAGCCGTTGTCAGTGGTAACGTACGCCTCGGCGCCAGGCTTAATCACGTGCAGATAGGCGAACACCTCCGGACGATAGTGGCCATATATATAGGTGTTGCCGGCGGTGTCGTTCGGCTCGGGTGTCATGACGCCCCAGTGGGCGGTGTGCAGGTTGAGCGTCCATTCCTGCGTCTTGGGGTTAAACTGGCCGTCTACTACCGGCGTGTCAATCTTTACGCTGGGGATGCTGATATTGTTCGGGTGGCCGCTGATAACCGGCTTTACCGGAGTGCTAGCCGGCGTTTGGGTCGTTTTGGGCGTTGGGAAAGCCGGTTGTGCCGAAACAGTGCCATGCTTGGTGGTGTTGAAGTAAATCGTCGGCGCTGCGCCAATAGCGCCCACCACGCACAGCAGCGTTCCAGCAATTAAACCGATTTTGGCAAAACGTTTCATATAATAGTCTCTTGAAAGCTAAAGCCGCACTACTGGAGTGCGGCTTTTAGCTTGTTTCGGCCGTGTAGGCCGAGTTACGCCTTGCTGCGGGCCTGCTTGAAAGCAGAAACACCCGAGACAGCGAGGGTAATAACACCGAAAGCCAGCACTGACAGTGCGACCACGAACAGGGGGCGGTAGCCACCAGTGTGGGGCAGCACGGTTGCAGTCGTAGCGCCGGTAACAGTTGTAGAAGCGCCAAGGGTAGTACCGTAAGCCATCACAACTCCTCTGGTTAAGTTATTACGGGCTGGCGTGTGTATAGGTGTTCTCCACCCACACGTTCAACTCATGCCTAAAAATACTACAAATGTGCATTTTTGTAAAGTACATTACATAAAAGCTTAAGCGTCTTGTTGCTTCTTTGTTCAGCATTTATCCAGCATGTACCCTTGACAAACCAGGCATTTAAGAATATAGTTTGCCTTAAGTTCGTATTTATTACATAAGATTATACGTGTAGGAGAATCATGAAACGACTTGTTGCCGCCTTCCTGTCCTTGTTAACTGCCGCTTTCAGCATGCTGCCCGCGGCTAGCGCCGCCGCTGCTGCGCCTAACCTTATCGCCAATCCCGGTGTTGAAACCAGCACCAACGGCACCACGCCTGACGGCTGGCTGACCGGCAAGTGGGGCACGAACAGCACGACGTTCACCTACTCGCCTACTGGCAGCCACACCGGCAGCCATAGCATAAAAACCGTTGTCACTAAATACACCGACGGCGATGCCAAGTGGTACTTTGCTCCCGTAAATGTTGCCGCGGGCGCAACCTATAACTATTCTGAGTGGTACCACGGCTCGGTAGCCACCGATATCGTTGCCCAATTTGACAATGGCACGAACTACAGCTACTTGGAACTTACTGCCCCTGCCGCTGTAACAAACTGGACCCAATATAGTGGTAGTTTCACCGTTCCCGCCGGCATGACGCATGTCACTGTATTCCACGTCGTGAACAGCGTTGGTTTCGTGCAAACTGATGACTACAGCCTGACGCAGGCCTCCAATATAAGCGTGCAAATTACCGGCCCAGCCGCGAACGGCACCGTAAGCGGCACGAGTGTCGCCCTGACCGCAAATGCCAGCAGCAGCGCCGGTGTAGCCGGAGTACAATTCCAAGTTGATGGCCAGAACATTGGCAGCGAAGTCACGAGCCTGCCCTACCAGGCAACGTGGGACAGTACTACTGTAGCGAACGGCACCCATGCCGCTACCGCCGTTGCCCGCGACAACGATGGCACCCTTGTAACAAGTCCAGTCGTACAGTTTACGGTCAACAATCCCACTAGCGATGGCACCAATCTTATCGTTAATCCCGGCCTCGAAACCGCCAACAGTTCTAATAGCAAGCAGCCCCTTGGCTGGCAAAGTGGCGGCTGGGGCACAAACCGTCCGTTATTCACATATACCAGTGGAACCGACGTACATAGTGGTGCCCATGCCGTAAAGACGCAGCTTACGAGCTACACTGACGGCGATGCAAAGTGGTACTTCACTCCGGTAGCCGTTGACGATACCAAGCTCTACACCTTTAGTGACTGGTACAAAGCGAGTGTTGAGAGTTACGCTGTTGCTGACTTTGGCATGAGCGATGGCACCGACCAATACGTCACCCTGGGTACCCTGAAATCCAGCGGATGGGTTAAGTTTGAGGAGCAATTCTCCGTACCAAAAGGCGCAAAGACGGTCACCGTCTTCCATATGATCCAAAGCGTTGGCTGGGTTATTAGCGATGACTATTCGCTCAGCTCTTACACTCCCGTTGGCTTTAACCGTGCCCTGATCAGCCTGACCTTCGACGACGCTTGGGCCTCCGTGTACAACAACGGCCTGCCGGTACTGCAAAAGTACGGCTTCCACTCCACGCAGTACCTGCTGACGGGCAACACCGCCGACCCAGAATACATGAACCAGTCCATGATGCTGGCCCTGAAGAACGCTGGCGAAGAGATCGCTTCGCACACCGTCGATCACCAGGATCTGACCACCTTGACCACAGCCCAGCAGCAGCAAGAGCTGAGCCAATCGAAGAGCAACTTGCAAAGCTGGACCGGCGCTGGTGTTACCGACTTCGCGTCGCCCTACGGCAACGTCGACAACAATGTACTGACACAGATCAAGAAGTACTACGGCTCGCAGCGCGGCGTTGTGGCCGGCTACAACAGCAAGAACTACTTCAATGTCTGGGACATCAAGGTGC
Source organism: Saccharimonadales bacterium (SeqCode) (assembly GCA_036383395.1). Classification (GTDB taxonomy): domain Bacteria; phylum Patescibacteriota; class Saccharimonadia; order Saccharimonadales; family UBA4665; genus PMNU01. The sequence continues at coordinate 7,652 of DASVOI010000026.1, read as the reverse complement.
AGGACGTTACCTCTGCCACTACTGTTGCCGATATCCAAGGCTGGGTCAACCAGGCGCTGGCCACCAAGACGTGGTTGGTGCTGGTCTACCACCAGGTCACCGACGACCCGTCGGCTGGCGACTACAACACTCCGCCTGCCCAGCTGGACGCCCAATTCAGCGCCATCAAGGACAGCGGTATCACGGTTGAAACCGTCGCTCAGGCCTTGGCCGAACTGAAGCCGCAGCTGCCGTAAGGCAACAACCGGCACGATAAAAAAGCGCAGGTCCAGGCCTGCGCTTTTCTTATCTCTAACGTCAATGTTAGTTCGGGGCGTACAGCGAGATAGGAATGCCGGCTTGCGCAGCGGCGTCAGCGCCCTGCTTCAGCATGGTCATGCTGGGGGCGCTATCAATCGGGTACGACCAATCCGGGCCGCCCTGGCTGAAATTATTCTGAGCAAATATGTTGATGCTCACGTTGAAGCCGGCCTGCTTAACCGCTTGCGCCTGCTGCCATTCACCTACCAGGTGTTGCACGCGAGTCTGCGGGTCACAGGTGATCAAACCAGTCGATACATCTTGGCGCTGCGAGAAGCTGCCGGTGTTCAACCATACGTCCTTCACGCCGACACGAGCCGCGGCAGCGGTAGCCGCGCTGGCACGCAGATACGTGGCCGGGTTATCGCCAGGCGCATACGGGAACCCCTGAATGCCAACCGAGTCAACTAAGCCCTTGGGCAGGCCGGTGACATATTCCAGCATGTTGCCGTTGTCGGTCGAGCCGTGGCTCCAGTCGCCGTTCGGATAAGTGGTCGTGTCCAGCAGCACCGAAACCTTCGCTTCGGTAAAGTGCGTTTTGAGGGCTTGGGCCACTGGCACAAAGTTGTTCTTAAAAACATTTGCATCCGTCACGCCATCTTGCCAGGCGGGAATGTTCGGCGTGGGGAAGGGTACCCAGGTGCCCATATCTTCGGAAGTAACACCTTCAGCGTATAACGTGGCAAAATAGTGGTCCCAGCGGTCTTTGTAGCCGTCGTAGCCATCGCTGTGCTGGGCGTCGTTCAGCGTGCGCAGATCCATGCCTTCGGTGCCGTTGTTGGCGGTCGGCTGCAGCATCACCAATGGCGGGATGCCCTGCTTTTTGTACTCCTTCAGCGTGGTGGCCATGAGCTTAGCCTGCGCTTCGGCCTCATCGCGAGTGCGGGGCATTTCGGTGCGCAGCATGTTAGCGCTAAAGCCGTGGCCCAGGCGCTGTTCGTACACAGCCAGGCGGCGCAAAGCCGGATCGGAACTCTGTTCCATACCCTGGTGGGGCAGTTGCGCTTCGTGCGGCACAGGGGGCTGAGAGGGCGCATCAGGCCAATCTTTGACGTGCGGGCCGCTGCCTTCTGCGAGCGCGACAACGCTCACGCCGCCCAAAACGACAACCGGCGCTGCAATGGCAGCCCAAGTGAGAATCATACGGCGGCTTGCCAAACGCTCCATGCCCGGAGCATGCGGTGAATGAGGACCATGATGTGCCATAACATAACCATAATAACATAATTACAACAAAACGTCAATAATCTACCCCTTTTCTGGTATAATACGTGCAGCTGGACGCGGGTGTGGTATAACGGTTATTATTCCAGTTTTCCAAACTGGCGACGCGGGTTCGACTCCCGCCACCCGCACCAGATAACGAGGGCCCCTTGAGGCCTTTTTTATATGACTATATCTGCTACCGCCCAAATTGAGCGCCCCTACAGGCAGAGCCCTCCCTACTACGGCACCACGGCCACCGTCGAGGAGGGTTTGCTGCATGTGCGGCATGAAATACTTCCGGAACCCGGCCTCGCTCTGCGCCCGGCGCAGGTGGACTGGCGCGCCGCCTCTATAACAAACAGTTTGCCGACGGCAGCAATTTCGGCGGGCGGCGCGGAATCGCTCCGCGACTACATCACGGTGGACACCCGGGAACTTACCGGGTCGGCGCTCTACGTTATATTCCACACGCTCAGAACGGCCGGCACGCAGGCGGTACGCCATGTGCAGTTTGGCCGCGGCGAGCCAATCCCCATACATACATAGCAACCTCTGTTATACTGGTGATGACCGCCCTTGGCGCTCTTTTAGGCCCCGGTAGCTCAGCTGGATAGAGCAAGAGACTTCTAAGCTCAAGGTCGCAGGTTCAAGTCCTGCCCGGGGCACCATAGTAAACGGAGGTACGTATGCGTAAAAATGTGCGTAAAAACTTATTGTTCCTCGTTCCCTTTGCCGTAGTGTTCCTTACTTTTGTCACGATGTTTGGCGTCGTGCAGCAATCCTTGCGCAGCGGCGCTGACGATCCGCAGATCCAGATGGCCGAAGACGCGGCCGCTCAACTTGACAACGGCACGCCGCCCACCCGGCTGGCCATGGGCAGCGTAGACATGTCGCGCAGTCTGGCGCCCTACCTCATTATTTACGATGAAAACGGCGCCGTCGTGGCCGGCAACGGCAAGCTGGATGGCAGTGTGCCGCATGTGCCCATCGGCGTCCTCACCAATGCTCAAGGCAAGGACTACCACCGCGTCACTTGGCAACCAGAACCCGGCGTCCGTCAGGCAGCCGTCAGCGTGGCAGCGCAAAAGTACTACGTACTGAGCGGCCGCTCACTGAAAGAAGTAGAGAAGCGCACGCAAGCCGTTTTTTGGCTGACCATACTCGGCCTGGGACTGTCGTGGGCGGCCGTAGTGGGCGGCTGGCTGCTGTGGATGCAACCGAAAGCTACGCAATCGAAATAAGCACGACGCCAACGACCATGATCGCGGTCAGGATTTTCTCCGCGCGCGTCAGGCGTTCGTGGTGCAGCCGCGTGGCGGCAATAATAGAAACGACCGCTGTTGAATTGCTCAACGCCGCTACCAAGCCGACATGGAAGTACTTGACGCCCACCGTATAGGCCAGCGAGCCAGCGGCCAGCAGCGCCGCATTCCAGATGAGCGCCGGCTTGCGCGTCTCTTTGAGTATGAATGCCTCGCGGCGCAGCCACACATGGACGGCGGCGGCCAGCGCCACACCGATTTCCATCAGCAGCGCCGACAGCCATGGTCCGATCGAGCGCGTCGGATAAATAATCAGGAAAAAGACGACGCCCCACAGCAGCGCAGCGACCAGCCCATAGGGCACGCCGCTGGCCAGCTTCAGAATGTTTGAATCGCGCAGGCTGCGGAAGTTCACCGACACGACGGCGTTTGCCAGAATAATCAATAAGACGCCCGTCCACTGAACGCTATGCAGGCGTGAGTGCAGCACCAAAACCGACAGCAATACGGTAATGAGCGGCGCCGTCCCGGCGATGGGCGCCACAATACTGATCCGGCTAATTTTGATGCCCTGGGTAAAGGCCAAGAGCGGCACATAGCCCAGCACGCCAAGCCCCAGCCCGGCCAACGCCGCCCGCCAGTCGGCTAAGTTACCCAGCGTCGGCAGCGAGACCACCGCCAGCAGCACGCACACCACCAAACCGCGCAGCAGCACCAGCCGCGCCGAATCCAGGCGCCGAGCGAGCGGCAGCGCCAGCGTATTGGCAAGTCCGTAACTCACCATAGAAATAAAGCCCAACAGAATGGCGCCGGCAATCATTTGGCTAGTATACCGCCTAACGGCCCAGTGTGCCAACAGGGGGACTATCCCTTGATAGCAAGTAGGATTGGCACAAAGCACTTGAAAGTGCTAATGCGAAAGAGTACGCTAAAAATAAGTCGTGAATTGGGTACACGGCCTAGAGGGTTGTTTCTCTGGGATATAAGGTGCTCGGCGACTCACGCTTAACAATTTTGCGAGGCCATGAGCCCTTAAACGAGACCACACCGTCTTTTTTAAGGGCTCTTTTTTTGCCCCGATTCCTTAACAATTTGCCTACGGAAAAGTCACCAGTACTGCGGCACAATGGAAATATGCCCGGGTAGCTCAGCGGATAGAGCGGATTCCTGCTAAGAATCGGGTCGGTGGTTCAACTCCACCCCCGGGTGCCACCTGCGGCCGTAGCATTCCACGGGTGACTAGAAAAGGTAGAAGCCCCTTTCGGGGCTTCGGATTCCTGCTACCTTTAGTGTAGCACGGAAGCCAAGACTACATACCCTCAAAACGTTTGAGGTCTATTAAAGGCGTCCTAACTTACTTGCTATGAATGGAATACAAAACACCTTGACAATTGTACTTTTTAAGCAGATAATTAAAGGCAAGATGCGTTACACATTTGCCCAATTCCGCAAAGAATACCCTGACGATGCCGCCTGCCTGCGCTCGGTCTTAGAGAATCGTTACGGCAACACCTGCCCGCGCTGCGGCGTCATTGGCGTGAAGTGGCACCCGATCACCGGCCGCAAAGGTTTCGTCTGTTCTGAGTGCGACCGCCATGTGTACCCACTGGCCGACACCATCTTCCGTAAGTCGGAGACTAGCCTCTGGAACTGGTTTTATGCGATCTACCAGTTCAGCGTTGCCAAGAACGGCGTCAGCGCCAAAGAGTTAGAGCGAACGCTGGGTTGTACGTATAAAACTGCCTGGCGCATGGCCAAGCAGATCAGGCTGCTCATGGCGCAGGAGTCCGGGCTGCTGACCGGCGTTGTGGAGACCGACGAAACGTACATCGGCGGACGCAAAAAGGGCAAAGACATTTCGGTGCAAGACAAAGAGACCGTGTTCGGCATGGTCGAACGCGACGGCATCATCTTGGCTGAGCATGTCAGCGGCGCGGGCACCCGCGTCTTGCTGCCGCGCATGTTGTCGAATATTGCCATCGGGACGACGGTGTATAGCGACCAGGCCAGCGTATACCGGAACTTGAAGCACTACGGCTACACCCATGCCAGCGTCAACCACGGCAAGGGCGAATACGGCCGGGGCGTCGTGCACACCAATACCATCGAAGGCTTCTGGGGCAACTGGAAGAAATCCATGCGGGGCACGTACAACTACGTGTCACCGAAATACTTGCAGCAGTACCTAAACGAGTTCGCCTTCCGCTACAACCACCGAACTATTGCTGTTTTCCCGGTTCTTTTGGCTCGGGCTGGGAAGCGCGCTTAATTAGTTTTTTAAACAGCTTTTTGCTCATCACTTAACTTCCTGGTGTCTTTGTTGCTAACACGCCGGCGTACGGTCTCGATGCTTTCAGCCTCCACGATCAGATCTTCAGGCGGTACACCACCGATGCGCTCAATCGCCTGGCGCACTTCGCGCCCGACCTGATAGTGAGTTGTGAGGGCGACGGCGTGCCCCACGAGCTTGTCTTCTGCAATAAGCGCTTGAAGGCGCTCATTGGCCTGGGTGATGCGAAACTCGTTCGCGGCCAACTCAGTAATGCCCGCACGATCTAGCAGCCTGTCGGCACCAATGCCCTTCTTCTTCTTGATCTGAGCCATGCGCATTTTATACATGCCCTGGTAGCCCACATCGTAGAAGATCGGCATGTCCATGACGCCCATTTCGGCGGCGGACGCCAGCAATTCATTGTTCTCGACGGCGATGCGGTCGCTGATAATGACGCGCTGCTGATCGTGGCTCAGGCCCGGCACGCGGCCACCGCCAACGCGTTCCTTAATGACGCCCGTTGCCCATTGGCGGAACGCTGTCGCCGCCTTAGAGCTGACGCGGTAGCCCACCGAGATAACCACATCTAGGTTGTAGTGCATAACACCGTAGTTTGGGCGGTTTTCCACAACTTTAAAGATTTTCTTTGAAGTGCTATCGCGTTCGAGCTCACCTTCTTCATATATGTTCTTTATGTGCTGGCCCACGTTCTGTGAGGTGGTCTCGAACAAGACGGCGATCTGCTCCTGTGTTAGCCACATGGTCTCGCCATCGAATGCCATCTCCACCGGCATCGTTGCCGCTGAAGGTGTATACACTACCAATTCATTTTGCAGGTCGGTCATACACCACTAATTATACGCCGCCACCAATGCTTGCGTCGTTGTGTTTTTGGCGGGCCAACCTACTTGCTGTCAAGGGATAGTCCCCGCCAACAGGGGTAGATTTATCGCCCAAAAAATGCTAGAGTAGACCTATTGCATACGGCGGGCGTAGCTCAGTTGGTTAGAGCGCTGGATTGTGGCTCCGGAGGCCGTGGGTTCAAGTCCCATCGCTCGCCCCATGTATCGACAATACAAGACCTTCCCCGGGAAGGTCTTTTTGTTTGCTCGCGCGCACCTAAGGAGCCGGCAGTCGTTTATACTAAAAGTATGTCGGGCAACGTGCGACCAGCTGCAGGATTATTTTTGCGCAGCTTAGCGCCATCTCCCATCGAGATACTGGTGGTCTTTTTGGCATCGCTGCTCTTGGTGGGCGGGCATCTGTTGCTACTGAGCTTAAGCGGCCAGGCCTACCCGACCAATCTCAACGACGTACTGCTCAGCGGCTATGCCAACTACATCGTGGGGCCGGTAGCGGCGTTCCTAAACAGCGGAGCGCTGAATTTCATACTGCTGGGCGCGGCGTGGGGCGCCATCGGTTTTGTGCTGTATGAGCTACTGGTGCATGTCATTTTTTTCTTACGCGACTTGCACAACGAAGGCAAGTCGGTGAACATGCCCGCCGAGGGCGTCGTGCGCCGTCACCCGCTAGAAGGCTTCCTGCTGTTGCATGTTGCCTGGCGGCTGTTTATCGTCATTCTTACCCTGCTCTTTACCGTGGCGATTGTGCCGGCGGTGCAGTACTGCTTGAGCCAGGAAGATCAGGTGTTGTCCGTCAAGTCGCTGCCGCACGGTGCGGGCGTTGTTGCTGTCAGCATCGGGGTGTGGGCGCTCGTGATGCACGGCTACGTTGTGCTACTGCGCTGGTATATGTTCCGCACCCGGATAACGGGCGAAATTCTGTATTAGGGCTGCGGGAACAGCAGACTGCTAGAGAACAAGACGTCGACCCAGTAATTGCTGGCAGTGCTGGTTGCCGGAAAAGCGCTGAGCGTGCCGTAGGTGAACATCCCCGCTCCGGAGTCGGCGCGCAGCACGCCATCGCCGCTGACATGCGGCCGGCTGAAATACTGCGCATTGACCGCATAGTTGCCGCTCGGGGCATGGTACGAAACCACATAGGTGGTGTTGGCGGTGATTGCAACCGGCTGCGCAAACAGTGCAGTCTGCCAGCCGGTGACGGTCTCATTCTGGAAGTCGGCAGTGGCCAGTTTGCGCCCGTCGCCGGTCCATAGCGTACCGATATGCTGGCCGATATTCAGCGGGCCTTTATAAAACTTTACGCCGAGCACCTTGCCGGCATATTGCGTTTTGAACTTCAGGCCGAGCTCCACGCTCTGCGAGTCTAGTGCGCTGATTGTTTGCGGTACCTTGCTGGCTGACCACAGGCTGCTAGTGGTCGTGGCGGCGCTAGCCCATATAAGGCTGCCGATGCCCATCACTACAAATAGCGACACCACCAGTATCATAGCCCAGCGGCTGCCCACCGCGGCGGCCACACGGCCTTGGCCGGTGTTGGTTACAACCGTTGCCTTAACTCCGCGCTGCCGGTATTTTGCTTGTTTTTGTGCCATGGCGTTGGATTGTTTTTGTTGTGCCTATCTGGTCGCATCGTAGCACAAGCGTGTTGCAAATACAACGGCCCGCACCCCAGTGAAACTGGTATACTACAAAGAGCCATGCGAAAGGTACTGCAAGCCATTCGGCACTACTATTTATTGGCCGCGGCCT
>DASVOI010000025.1:0-29136 GCA_036383395.1 Saccharimonadales bacterium (SeqCode) | reverse complement strand
CACCGCCACCGCCCGCACCAACGCCGGTGCATGAGCAAGGCGCCTCGCTGCAAGGTGAGCAAGCTAAGCCCGAAGGCCACGCTGACGACGGCACGCTTGAGATTACCCACGCCGCTGCCGAACCCGAGAGGCCCGAAGAACCGGCTGCCGCCCCTCCGCCGCCGTTGCCTCCTGCACCAGAGCCGGCAGAAGAAAAAATGCCGGAGCCCGAAGAGCCTCCCATGCCCCAAATTCACATTGACGAGCATGGCTCGCTGCACAACATGGAGCAATTGGAGCAAATTGGCCGGCACCGCGAATCGCTATTGCCAGGCAGCGCCGATCCCACCGACCACATGGCCAGCTCGCACATGATTTTGCAGCCGCCAGCTATGGGCGGCCAACTGACCAGTGCCGGTACACCCGAGGAAGAAGCGTCGAGCGACCCATTGTCGCTGCCGCAGCCCGACAGCAGCGGTTTTGGCCCGGGCTCGTACGGGGCGCCGACGGCTTCGGCTACCATCGCGCCTCCCGAAATGCCGTACTTGCCGCCCAGCATGACTCCTGGCGGCACAATTAGCCCGACGCCGCATGATGCCCCTCTGCCGCCTCAAGTACCACCGCCGGCGACACAACCGCTTATGCCGACTACTTCGCCCGCGCCAATGCCGTCCATGCCGCCGCAGCCTTCCATTGTGATGCCGACGCCGGCAGCACCGCCGCCGTTGCCGCCAGCTCCCGTGCCGGCCCCGATGGCCCCTCCCGCACAGCCAGAACCGGCGAGCGAGACATTAAGCCAGATTGAGGCCGACGTGAACAGCCCGCACCTGCAGGGCGGGGCAACCGGCGAACAGTCCGTTCCTAGTCCGCAGAACGTAGCGCCCACTATCCAGCCGCCTATGCCTCAGCCGCTTGCTTCGCCCGCCGCGGTACCCATGCCGAATTCTGATGCTCCTGTTTCGCCGGACCTGGCCAGCGCCCGTGACGCCGTGTTGCAGGCCATCGCCGGCCAGCCAGAGCAAGCCGTTGGCCCCGAGCCGATCGCAGCCTTAAACGCACAGCCGCTCGGTGCTCCGCTTCACGAAGACCCGGCCGCCGCAGGCCCCGCACCGCTGCCGCCCGCTCCCCAAGCCCCGATCAACATGGACGCTACCGCTAACCCCACATTCACTCTGCCAGACGTTGCGGCTCCGAACGGTCCCACGCCGCCGGCTACGCCGCCTCCTATGATGCCGCCCAGCGGCCCAATGAACTAAAGCGGTTGCCAACTATTCGCCCGGCCGCTATCCTCTAACCATGGACGGCATATTGCTCGTAGATAAACCCACCGGCTGGACCAGCTTTGATGTGGTCGGCAAGGTGCGCCGCCTGGCGCAAGATGCCGGGCTCAACACCACTGGCAAAAAGCGCTTTCCAGTGGGGCACACCGGCACGCTTGATCCGCTGGCGACCGGCCTGTTAGTACTCATGCTGGGCAAATACACCAAGAAAGTGCCGCAATACACCAAAATGGACAAGACCTATGAGGTGGTGATGCGCCTGGGTCAAACCAGCACCACCGGCGACGAAGAAGGGGAGAAGACCGACATGTCCAACCGTCGTCCTACTAAAGAAGAGCTGCACATCGCCATGGCGCGCTTCGAAGGCGACATCATGCAGACGCCGCCGGCGTTCTCGGCCATCAAGATAAACGGTCAGCGCGCCTACAAACTGGCCCGCGAGGGCAAAGTCCCGGAGCTGCAGCCCCGCCCGGTGCGCATTGAGCGCATCATCCTGATCAAGTACGAATACCCATTTGTTTGGTTTACCACCCACGTCAGCAGCGGCACCTATATCCGTTCGCTGGTCGAAGATATGGGCAAAATGCTGGGTACTGGCGCCTACATGGCTGGGCTCAGGCGCACCCGCGTCGGACCGTTTCGGATTGACGACGCCGTGACCATGGACCAGCTGGACGCGCAGACGCTTGCGGCGGCTCTCCGCCAAGCGTGACATATATCACACGAGAATTGCCCTATTAGCATAAACATGATAAAATGTGTTTATGAATTACCCAGAAGGTCTGCCCGCCGGTCCGGCCGGCCCCGACGATATTGCGGTGGCGCTGCAAAGCCTGAACGCGTCCCTCGAGCGCCTCGATGTTGCCGGCAGCGTCCATAGCCGCCTTATGGGCGAATTGGGCAATACCGCCGGCCAGCAAGGCAGGGTTGTAGAAACGCTGCCCGAAGACCCGTATCTAGTTTTTGCCTGGGGTAGCCCTGCCGGCGAGGTGACATATCGCACCCCGAAGGACCCCCGTGATGAGGGCGTTTTGCCTCAGGTTACAATTGACCGGCCCAGCAGAAGGCTTGGCTCCCAGCTGATGTTGGCGGGCGGCAGCTTGTGGTTTACACCGAGCCGTGCTGAATTTACCATTAACGCGCCCGCCGCTGCCGTTGAGACTGAAGGCCCGGGTCGCGTGCCAGAGGTGACTGGCAGTGCCACATCCAAGCTCACCGGCGCCCAGCGCCCACTCGGCATGACCTACAACGGCCTTTATTGGGCCCTGCGCGAATCGGGCGCCACCGTTTCTGGCCCCGCTCCGCGGCTGGCCAATGGCCGGTCTGCCGGCCGGCTTAGCAGCGGGCACTAAACTCCTTGCCTTGGCGGGGCTTATCTGATACAATCCCCTTAGTATGATTTCAAGTGAGAAGAAGCAGGAAGTCGTAAAAAGCCTGCAAACTACCAAAAACGACACTGGTTCGGCTGCCGTGCAAGCTGGCGTCATGACCGAACGCATCAAGGAATTAACCGAGCACCTGAAGGTCCACAAGCACGACTACGCCGCTCGTCGCGGTCTGTTGCAGCTGGTGGGTAAGCGCAAGCGCCACCTCCAGTACATCGCCAGCAAGGACGGCCAAGCCTACCTCAAGCTGATCGAGAAGCTCGGCATCCGCCGCTAGTGCATAGACTCGCTGCCTCGAGCGTCAAACCTCGAGGCGCCAAAGCTTGTGCACATTAACTACTTCTAGATTCGCGTAGCTTCCGGGCAGGGGTCAGATATATCGCACCAACAAGCACAAGGGCGCTATATATTTGCACTTTGCCCGCGAATTCGAACTAGACAGAAAGGGAACCGATGGGACAGACAATCAACCCGTACGGAAAGCAAATTATAACCGTAGAAACCGACTTTTGCGGCCGCAAGCTCAACCTTGAAGTAAACCGCGTCGGCTTCCGCACCTCCGCCAGCGTCATCGTGCGTTACGGCGACACGGTCGTGCTCGGCACGGCCATGGTGAGCGACAAAGCCATCACCGGCTTTGACTATTTCCCGCTCAGCATCGACTACGAAGAAAAATTCTACGCCGCCGGCAAGATTAGCGGCAGCCGTTTCATTAAGCGCGAGGGCAAACCAAGCGACGAAGCCGTTCTGATTGGCCGGCTTATCGACCGCCCGATCCGTCCGCTGTGGCCCAAGGGCTACCGCCACGAAGTGCAGGGCGTCGCTTCTGTGCTTAGCACCGACCCGGCCTTCCGGCCCGACATGATCGCGATGATCGCGATGAGCGCCGCCTTTATGCTCACTGGCGCGCCCTTCGAAGGTCCGGTTGCGGGCTTACGCATCGGCCTGAAAGACGGCAAGCCGCAGGCATTCCTGCCGCTGAGCGATATGACCACCAACGACCTCGACCTCGTCGTCGCTGGCTCTGAGCACGGCATCATGATGGTGGAAGCCGGTGCCAGCGAAGTCTCTGAGGAGCTCGTGGCCGAGACCATCGCTTGGGCGCACGACGCCATCCAGCCGGCTATCAAACTCCAGAAGGAGTTGGCAGAGAAGGTGGGTGTTACCGCGCAAGAATATGAACTGAGCCTGCCCAGCGAAGACATCCAAAAAGAAGTCGACGCTTTCTTAGACGGCAAAATGGGCGAAAAACTGCGCGCGCCAATGGCTGAACGCCACCAACGCATGCACGTGTTGCGCCAGGAACTCCTGGACCACTTTGCCGAAAAACTTGGTGAAGCTTGGGAGAACGTCAAGCGCGATTACGAAGACGCGTTCGCTTCGGCCGCGAACAAAGATGTTCGCAAGGGCATTCTGCAGGACAGCGTCCGCCCTGACGGTCGTAACTTTACCGAGGTGCGCCCGCTGAGTTCAGAAGTTGGCTTTTTGCCGCGCGCTCATGGCTCAGCACTGTTCACCCGCGGTCTGACGCAGGGCATGAACATTGTGACGCTGGCGCCGCTGAGCTATTCGCAACTGGTGGACACCATGGAGCGCAACGAAGAAAAGCGCTACATGCACCACTACAACGCGCCGGGCTACACCGTGGGCGAAATTAAGCGTCTGGGCAGCCCCGGCCGCCGCGAAATCGGCCACAGCGCCCTTGCTGAGCGCGCCATCCTGCCGGTATTGCCGGCCGAAGATGTCTTCCCGTACGCCATCCGTTCCGTTACCGAAATTATGAGCCAGAACGGTTCGACCAGCATGGCCGCTACCTGCAGCAGCTGTTTGGCCCTGATGGACGCCGGCGTACCGCTCACGGCGCCGGTCAGTGGTATTGCTATGGGCCTGATGATTGAGGGCGACAAGGCGGTCATCCTGAGCGACATCGCCGACGCCGAAGACTTTGCCGGCGACATGGACTTCAAAACCGCCGGTACTGCCAAGGGCATCACCGCGCTGCAGATGGACATGAAGGTGCACGGCTTGCCGGTTGAAACGCTCAAGAAAGCGCTCTTGCAGGGCAAGGAAGGTCGTGCTTTCATTCTGACGCACATGCTGACCACCCTGGCCGAGCCGCGCAAAGAACTGAGTCCGTACGCTCCCCGCGTTGAATCTATCAAGATCAATCCGGACAAGATTCGCGATGTCATCGGCAAGGGCGGCGAGATGATCCAAAAGATCACCGGCGAAACCGGCACCGAAATCGACATTAAGGACGACGGCACGGTGATGATTGCCAGCCCGGACGGCGCCAGCATTGCCAAGGCCATCGACTGGATCAAGGGCCTGACCGAGGAGCCGGAAGTGGGCACGATCTATTACGACAAGCCGGTTGTGAGCGTCATGGACTTTGGTGCCTTCGTGCAGATCCTGCCCGGCAAAGATGGTCTGGTGCACGTTTCCGAAATGAAGGAAGAGCGCGTCAACAAGCCCAGCGACGTCGTCAAAGAAGGCGACAAAGTGACCGTAAAGTTGGTAGCTATTGACGACCGCGGTCGGTTGCAGCTGAGCATGAAGGCTGCCGCCCGTGAACTCGCCGACAAGGGGAAGAAGGCCTAACTCGATGAACCAGCTGGCCCGTGCGCAGCGATGGCATCAGACCCGGCCCGGGCTGCTCATTTTTGGGCTGGCCGAGCTGGCGATCGCCATCCTCCTCGGCCTACGTGCCATCGACACCGGCAGCTTGTGGCAGTACTTCCTGGCCTTGCTGCTGGGAGCCGGCACGCTGCAGAACTTCGTTCGTTTGGTAAGGACCTTTATTAGTGGACCAGCAGGCAGCGCAAAAAAAGCTTGACCAAATTGCGGCAGATATTGTAGAACTCAATGTCTGCCCAGATTTGGCTAAGACAGCCAAGCACCTGGTGTTCGGGGAGGGCAACCCGAGGGCCAAGATCATTTTCATAGGCGAAGCGCCTGGTAAGCGCGAGGACGAGACCGGCCAGCCGTTCGTGGGTGCGGCAGGCAAGTTTCTGGACGAGTTGCTCGCCGGCATCGGGCTGGAACGGAGCGACACGTACATCACCAGTATCCTGAAGTACCGCCCGCCCAAAAACCGCGACCCCAAGCCTGCCGAAAAGGCGGCGTTTTGGCCGTTTCTTCAGGCGCAGCTTGAGGTTATCCAGCCACACTTGATTGTGACGCTGGGCCGCCACAGCCTGAACTGCTTCCTGCCGGAAGCTAAAATCGGCGAAGTACATGGCCAGCCGCAGCAGTGGGATGTGTATACCATTTTGCCGCTCTACCATCCGGCGGCGGTACTGTACAACAGCGGCATGCGCCAAACAGTAGTCAATGACTTTACGGTCATTACTAAATTTTTATCGTAACTAACAATATCTCTAAACCGAAAGGATCGATACATGGAGAATAAACAACAAAACAACCAGAGGGGCGGCAATCGTCCCAAACGCGGCGGCAACAATAACCGCCGCGGTAATCCAAGCGGCACTCAGCCGCAAAGCGGCGGCTTAACTGTACCTGGCGCGGCCGTATCGCGCGGCGCTGCCGTGCGCGCCCAGCGGCGCGTACAAGCTGACGCTCAGAAGATTGCCAACCAGTACGCTTCGGCGTCGGCTAACGCCGCCGAGCAACCGCGGCGCGCTAACGTCATTAAAGACGATTTTGAAAAACTGAAGCTTACGTTTTTGGGCGGCCAAGGCGGCATCGGCGAGCAGAACATGCAGGTGCTGGAGTGGCAAAACGACGCCGTCATCTTAGACTGCGGCAACAACCTCGACGTCGACCTGCCGGGTATTAACTACACCGTGTCAGACCCGTCGTACCTGGAAAGCATCAAGCATAAGATTCGCGGCTACGTAGTGAGCCACGGCCACCTGGACCACATCGGTGGCCTCAAGCACACCGTGCCAAAGTACCCGGCGCCGATTTACGGCTCGCGCTTCACGCTTGGCGTGGTGCAAAAGACCTTCGAAGACGCCGTGGCCGAAACCGGTCTGGACTTCACGCCGGAACTGATCGTCATGAATATGGACAACCACGAACGCCTGAAGCTGGGCGTCTTTATGGTGGAGCTGGTGCGCATCACGCACTCCGTACCGGAAGCCAGCTGTATCGTCGTGGACACGCCGGTTGGGCGCATCATCAACACCGGCGACTGGCGCCTGGACCCCGAACCGCTCGACGAAAAGCCGACCGACGCTGAGCGCCTGCGCCAGCTCGGTGACGAGGGCGTGCTGCTGCTGATGAGCGACAGCTGTAACGCGCAGCTGCCCGGCCGTACGCCGACCGAAAGCACGCTGCAACAGAGCTTTCACGACGTCATCGGCAACGCCGAAGGCCGCGTGTTTGTCGCCTTGTTCTCGAGTAACATGAACCGCGTACAGATGACCGTGAACGCCGCTGTCGCCGCTGGTCGCCGTGTGGCGCTGGACGGCCGCAGCATGATGAGCTACGCCGAAATCGCCGTCCGCCAGGGTATCCTGAAGATTCCCAAGGGTACGGTACTGGCTATGCGCGAAATGCCCAACATCCCCGACAACCAGGTGTTGGTAATTTGTACCGGCGGCCAGGGCGAGCCCGGCGCCGCGCTCCAACGCATGGCCGAGGGTGAGCACAAGCACATCAAGCTGCACGAGGGCGACACCGTGGTGGTCAGTTCCTCGCCCATTCCGGGCAACGAGCGCCGCTACGAGCAGATCGGCAACGATCTGACCGCGCTTGGCGTGCACCTGTACCGCCACCCCACCCACGAGGTTGACGGCTGCGGCCCGCTGCACGTTTCCGGCCACGCCCGCCGCGACGAGTACCGCGAAATGCTGCACATCGTGCGCCCCAAGTACTTCCTGCCCATCTACGCTGGCACCCTGAACCGCCACTATTATGCCGAGATGGCCATCGAAGAGGGCTGGGCCCGTAGCAACGTTATCATGGCCAAGGACGGCGAGAGTCTCCTACTCACTCCCGACAGCTGGGAGCGCGCCGGCGAAGTGCCGCACGGCTCGCTGCTGGTCGACCAGACCGGCGCCGTCGTGAACGGCGTAGTGGTTAAGGACCGCGTGCTGCTGAGCGAAGGCGGCCTGGTCGCTGTAGTCATCACCGTCGATAAAAAGACCGGCAACCTGCTGACCAGCCCCGACATTATCAGCCGCGGTTTCATCTACATGCGCGACAACGAAGAGATCATGAACGGCCTGCGCGGCGAGCTGCGCCGAGCAGTGGGCCAGCGTTTCAAGCGCGTCGACCTCGACCGCTTCAAGGCCGAGCTCAAGGACCACATCACGCACTACCTGTTTGAGCAGACCAATCGCACACCGATCGTTATTCCGGTAGTAAACGTCATTGGCGGCAAAGGCGAGGGCGGTCAGCCCGGCGCCAAGACCGTACACAAGGACGCTCCCACCAGGACCAGCGAAGAGCTGGCCGTGGAGCAGGAAAAGCGCTTCCAAGCCATGCGCGCCCGTTTGCTGGGCGAAGGCTCGCACTCCGACTAGCATATAGCATAAGCAATTTGACCAAGAAGTAAATTCATGGTATATTGCTTATGTAATGCCTGAAATACAAACACTGCCCGCACCAGAAGTCATCCTCGATCCGAACGCTACGGGTAATAAGGTGTTTGAGCAGCCCGTCCAAGCTCGCGTCGAAACGATCGTTCTGGAAGGCCGCAACAATGAAATCACCGTTTCGGACCGCGAACCGATGATGACCGAAGAAGATGTCTACTTACAGTACGGCGTGCACTTAGGCAAGTTGGTGGGTACCTACGAGCTGCCGTACGATCCTGTTAGCGAGCGGGCTGCAAACCACACACTGTTCATCTTCGATGACTCGAATCCTAACGCTAAGCACGCCGCGCCCACGGAATTCACCATTATCTCTCAACGCGGCCTGGAGGCCATGGGCCAAAGCAATCTGGAGCGCCGCCAAGACACCTATCGCGACCGCGACATCATCCAGATAGGCGAGGGGCAGACATTGGCTGTCGGCCGTGGCCACCGTTGGTTGCCGCGCGAAGCCCGGCAAGCGCTTCGCCGAGAGAAACGCCGGGTTATGAGCGATGACCAAGCCGAGTTCCGAGTCGAAAAGGGCGAGCTGAAGCTCCGGGCCAATGGCCATAACCCCGGTTTCTTCACTGGCGTGCCAAATGACAAGGAACGTGCCGTTAAGCAGGATGCCCGGGCTTACGAGCAGCGCATGGAGGCGCTTATTCGATCGAGCAAGTCCGCGCACGCCGCCGCGCCCAGCAATACGCCAGCCGGAATCGCCGTAAACGTGGCCGATGCGTACATCACTTCATTACGCGAATCCCCTGTAAAGACGACGCAAACACGCCATGGTGCGCACCTTGGCGCGCTGTTGCGCAATCGGGCAGCTACCACCGGCCGAGCGAGCGCCACCCACGATATGCGTCGGGGCATCAAGCACCGACGTTAGGTCATGGACAATATAATGCATAAGTGTTATAATTAATTAGTATTTAAAGGAGCCTCTCTTTTTATGTCAACTCCCGCTGAAATCGGACCTGACGCTGCGGCCGCGGCTGCTACTACCCCCGGTGTAACTGACCCTGCAATTATCGTTGATCCATTTGGCCCTGAGGCGCAGGAGAAACACCTTGCTGAGCGGTTGGAGCGTTTTGCTGCTATCGCGGGTAGCGAGTTGACCCCTCGGGAAGTGGCCATCGCCAAAGAGGTGTTCGCTCATGGCATGCAATTCGGTTGGGACAAAGCCCAGGCCGAGCGCGCTGCCGCACAAGCCGCTCCCGCTCCGGCTCCCGCTGCTCCTGCCGAAACGGCGAAACCCAAAGAGGACTTCACTGGACTTATCATCAACCGCCATCCGGTAAACGTTTCTGTGAGCGGCCAGGAGCTGGGCGCGGGCGATGCCCCGGAGATTTTTGGCAACGAGGCTGCGAATGACCTGAACGCCGCTATCAAGGCCGGTACTGTCGACCCTGAGGACATCAGTGCCGACCCCGATATGCTGCAGGCCGAAGCTTTGAAGAACAAAAAGAAGCCGCGCGAAGTGGTTGCTTTTACCGACCTCGACGACGAAATGCACCAATTCCTGCCCGAAGGTACCGACGAAGAAGATACGCCGGTTGGTTTTGACTATTACGCAGAAATACCAGAGCGGGTGCATGCCGGACTCGGCGGCTTTACTATTGCGCTGCGCGCCGTAGTGCCGGTGAGCATTGCTCGCCGCATTGACAACGCAATTCTCAACGATCCGCGCGGTGCCCGCAACCTGGCAATGAGATACCTCAATACGGAACGCAAAGCCGCGGGCAATGATGCGGCAGCGCTGGAGATCTTGGACGACGCCATTTTCCGCCTGGAAGAGATGGGGACGCTGCTCGATGGGCAGGGTGCCGACGCCGTTGTCGTTATGATGTCTGACGTACCTGGAGTGGTTACTAAAGGCCAGGAAGGAAGCAGAGACACCTACCGTCGCCGTTACTTGCAGCTGAGCCCGGCCCAGAAGGATGAACGGCCGCGCAGTACCGGCAGCCGCGGGCTTAATGTCCTGCGAGCTATCGTCGAGAGACCTTAACAGACAACATATTATAGACATAAGCATAATTTAGTGCTATAATAGTTCTCGAGAAAGCAACACAAATATGACTGGACCAGCCCCCGCCAACCTGCATCCTACCACTCCCAGCCCGGCAGAAATCCGAGCTGCCATGGAGAACTCACTTGATGGCGTGCTGACGTACTACCCGACAGAGCTGAGCGTTCACTCCCGTGCGATTTCTGACGGCAGCGGTGAACTTGTGACAGCGAGCGAAGCTGGTGTGATGACTTTCGACCTGCTCAACGACCGCGCCGAAGCCGACGAGATCCCTGAAGTTGGCGCTCCGTACGAATTATTGCTACAACAGGGCAATGGCCGCGAAGTGTTTGCCATTAGCGAGCTTCCCGAAGAGGCCCGGCCCTACCTGGCGCTGCACGAAGGTGTTGACCGCAACGAAGACATGGCCATGGTGGAATATTACTTTATGGGGACGGGCACTTCTATGGAATATCAGGAGCCCGGCAGATTTCGGGGCATGCGCAGGGGTGTGGCCCATGAGGTTGATGAAGTGCATGTTCGCGCCATTTTGCCAATGCAGCTTGTCATCGACATGCACCATGCCATGGAGCATGATCCTCGCCTTGGCCGCGAACTAGTGCGAACACACTACGATATGGCTCGAGAAACTGCGCGTGAGCAGGGCGACCACGCCCTATACGAAGAACTGCAGGTTATGAGGCGCCGTTTTGAGCGTATGGTCATTGAGACCGAAAAATCGGGGCACGATGCGTATGTTGCCGGCGTGACCGACATGGAGATGTTCGCTAACCGCAACAAATTCCACCGCGACGGGTATGCCCGTTTTCGCCGGCCGCTTTTCTCGCACCGCCACGAACCACACCAGCATACATATAAAGAAACCCGTTTGGGCGTCACGGCGCTTGGCGGCCTGGCCCGTGGCGAGAGTCCAAGCAGCGATCATTAGTGGTTGCCATTGCCGTAAGCTGTTATAATAACCTGCATATGGCCAAAAAGAAAAAAACAGCCCGTGGGCACAAGAAAGAAGAAGAAAGCGTAGAACGTTCTCCGTTCTGGCCATTGGCCGGGGCGGTGCTTTTGTTTGTCTTGGCCGTTTTCCTGCTCATGGGCGGATTTGGCACCGGCGGCCCGCTGCCCAAGGGCATGTTCCATGGCGCTTACTGGGCTCTGGGCTGGTCGGCGTATCTGCTGCCATTTGCGCTGGTCTATTGGGGCGGGTTTAAGTTTAAGAGTGAAGATCACCGGATCCCGTTTGGCAATCTGGTGGCGGTGCTCGGCATTTTGGTATTTAGTGCCTCCTGGCTGTTTACGGCATTTGCCGCTAAGCCCCTCGGCGGTACCTGGGCTGGCGGTCATGGCGGCCAGTTGGGGCTGCTCCTGGGCGGTGCGGTCCGCCAGGCACTGGATAGCTTTCCGGCGTCGCTGCTGTTTGCGATTCTGGCCGGTTTGTCGGTGTTCTTTGCCTTTAACCTTAACTTGAAGGTGCTGGCTGGTCTCGGAGCATTGTTCCGCCGCCGCGTGCCGGAGGGCGGGGAGCTGGGTGAGCTGAAGGCCCGCGCCGAAGGTTCCGGCTTCCAGCTGAATGAGGGCGTACCTGTGGAGCACCACACCGGTAAAACCACGCCGGCGCTGAAGAACGCCGCGGCCGCCCTCGCTCCGGCCGAGGACCACCAGGCGCTCACTTTGGCGTCTGATCCGAACTGGCAGTTCCCGGGCATTAATCTGCTCGACCAAAAGCAAGATAAGGCCGACGCCGGCAACGTTGAAGCCAACGCCAAGGCCATCGAAGACACCTTCAATAATTTCAATATTGACGTCGAGATGGAGGGTGCAAACGTGGGCCCGCGCGTCACGCAGTACACGCTGAAACCGCCGGCTAACGTCAAGCTTACCAAAATCACCGCGCTCGAGAACAACTTGGCGCTCGACTTGGCGGCGCACAGCATCCGCATGGAAGCACCGATTCCGGGCAAGCGCGCCGTGGGTATTGAGGTGCCGAACGTGAAACCGGCGATCGTCCGCCTGGCCTCCATTTTTCAGTCTCCGGAGTGGAGCGGCATCAAGGGGCCGTTGGGCTTCGCTATTGGTAAAGACATCGCCGGTAAGGCAGTGGTCGCCGACCTGGCCAAGATGCCGCACTTGCTCGTCGCCGGCCAGACCGGTTCTGGTAAGTCTGTTATGATCAATGCTATTTTGACTAGCTTGCTCTACCGCAATAGCCCGAGCGACCTCAAGCTCATTTTGGTTGACCCGAAGCAGGTAGAACTGAAGCCATATGACGACATCCCGCATTTGCTGACCCCGGTGATTACCGAACCCGAGAAATGTATTAGCGCCCTGAAGTGGGCCGTGGCCGAAATGGAGCGCCGTTACAAGGCGCTGGCCGAAGTCAGCAAACGCAACATCGCCGAATATAACCTGATCAAGAAGGAAGAGGGCATGCCCTACATCGTGATCGTGATCGACGAGTTGGCCGACCTGATGATGATGGCCGCCCGCGACGTGGAAGCCCTTGTGGTGCGCATCGCTCAGAAAGCCCGCGCCGTGGGTATTCACCTGGTGCTGGCGACGCAGCGGCCCTCGGTGGACGTTATTACGGGCCTTATCAAGGCGAACGTGCCGGCGCGCATCGCTTTTACCACCGCCAGCCAGGTGGACAGTCGCACGATTATCGACCAGATTGGCTCTGAGAAGTTACTGGGCCAGGGCGACATGCTGCTGCTCACCGCTGATATGCCCAAGCCGAAGCGCGTCCAGGGTGCGTTTTTAAGCGATGAAGAGACCGTGAAGGTGACCGACTTCATCCGCATGCAACGGCCGCCGCAATACGATAGCGAAATTATCTCCCAGCCGGTGCAGCTCAACGGCAAGGGCGGCGTGGTGGCTGACATGGGCAGCTCCGGCGGCTCTGACGACGATATGTTCAAGGACGCGGTGCGCTGTGTGATTGAAGGCCGCAAGGCCAGCACCAGCCTGCTGCAGCGTAGGTTGCGCATCGGCTACGGCCGCGCCGCACGCCTGATCGAAGAGATGGAAGAGCAGGGCATTGTTGGGCCGGCTGACGGCGCCCGGCCGCGCGAAGTGCTGGTGAGCAGCCTCGACGAAGTATTTGGCGCACCCGCTCCAGCCGAGACTCCTGCCGCTGCTCCCGAAGCCGAGTAATTGCAAAATTAGAAAAACTATTGTAAAATAATTATTCCTTTCTGGAAAGGGATAACATTATGGCAGTAGATATTACCGAGGCCGCCAAAAATTGGTCGGCCGAACATCCACAGGCCGTTGAGGCCCTAACGCCGCTGGTACGCCGCGGCGCTGCTATCTTTTCCAGTACGTACCACGACGTTGTTGCCCGGGCACTGGATTTGCCGCGTTCCCGCCGGCCTGGCGATATTGATCTGTTGATGCCGAGCCAAGCCTTTGGCCGCGCCGCCCGCCATCTGGGCGCGGCAGCCGTGGTCGGCGATGTAAAGTTTCAGACAAGGGACGGCCAGCCGGCGCAGATGTACGCCCGCGAAGCATTGGCTTATATTGGCGGCGATGAAGTCCAGTTTCTGGATCCGCTCGGCCGTCTGTGCGTTGGCTCGGAGTCCAGCTACGACACGCGTTTTACGCCGCAGGCGGTTGCCGCTCGTACTGTTGTCGAGACCGATGAAGGCATTTTGGCCTTCGCGCATCCCATAGAAACGATCGGCATGTACGCCATGCTGCAGCGCGGCGGCGCCAAAAACGACGCCGGCCATGCAGCGACCCTGCTGGCCGCTACGGCCGCCTTAGAGGGCGACTACGCCTTTGACCGCGCCGTTGCTATGGGATGGGACGCGCGGGTCTGGCGCTTCATCGGTGACGCTAGTGCGGCGGCTGCGGGCGCGCAGGTCGTCTTTGCGTCGGCGGCTTAGGGCCTAGTAGCGGTAGTGCTCCGGCTTGAACGGGCCGTGCTCGGGGATGCCGAGGTAGCCAGCCTGGTCGCTGCTCAGTTTGCTGATGTGGCCGCCGAGCGCCTCGACGTGCAGGCGGGCGACTTTTTCGTCGAGTTCTTTCGGCAGGCGGTAGACGCCGACTTCGTAGGTGTTTTGCCACAGCTCAAGTTGGGCCATGACCTGATTGCTGAACGAGTTGCTCATGACGAACGACGGGTGGCCGGTCGCGCAACCGAGGTTCACCAAGCGGCCTTCGGCCAGCAAAATAATGCGGTGGCCGTCAGGGAAGGTGTAGAGGTCGACCTGCGGTTTGATTTCTTCTTTTTTGATGCCAGGCAGTTTGTTGAGCGGCTCGACCTGGATTTCGACATCGAAGTGGCCAATGTTGCAGACGATGGCCGTGTCGGGCATTTGCTGCATGTGCTTCACGGTGATGATGTCTTTGCAGCCGGTGGTGGTCACAAAGATGTGGCCGCGGGGCGCGGCTTCGTCCATGGTGACGACTTCAAAGCCTTCCATCATGGCCTGCAGAGCGCAAATGGGGTCGATTTCGGTGACGAGCACGCGGCAGCCATAGCTGGCTAGCGACTGGGCGCAGCCCTTGCCGACGTCGCCGTAACCGGCAACCACGGCGACCTTGCCGGCGAGCATGACGTCGGTGGCGCGCTTAATGCCGTCGACGAGCGATTCGCGGCAGCCGTATTTGTTATCGAACTTGCTCTTGGTAACAGAGTCGTTGACGTTGATGGCCGGCAGGCGCAGCGTGCCTTTCTCGAGCATTTGGTAGAGGTGGTGGACACCGGTGGTGGTCTCCTCGGACACGCCTTTGATCTCGCCAAGCAGGTCGGGGTGCTTCTGATGCACGAGGCCGGTCAGATCGCCGCCGTCGTCCAGCAGCAGGTTGGGGCCTTTGCCGTCGGCAAATTTGAGCGTTTGTTCGGTGCACCACCAGTAGTCTTCCTCGGTCTCACCCTTCCAGGCAAACACCGGCACGCCGGCTTTGGCAATGGCCGCGGCAGCGTGGTCCTGGGTGCTGAAGATATTACAGGAAGCCCAGCGCACCTCGGCGCCCAGCTCAACCAGCGTTTCGATGAGCACAGCGGTCTGGATGGTCATGTGCAGGGAACCGGCAATGCGGGCGCCCTTGAGCGGCTTCTTGCCTTTGTTTTCTTCGCGCAACGCCATAAGGCCGGGCATTTCCTTCTCGGCCAGGATGATTTCTTTGCGGCCCCACTCGGCCAGGCTAATGTCTTTTACTTTGTAATCGCTCATAACGTCCTTTCAACTAGCTATGCTACGTTGTCAAATCCTCGCCAAATGCTTCTTTATATCTTACCTTGACTTGTTCCAGAGTGAAACGGTGGGTTTGGGTGCCAACGGTCTCGATGGCGTAGGCTGCGGCCGTGGCGCCCATTTGGGCGCAGGCCTTGAGGTGCCAGCCGCGCACAAAGCCATACAGAAAGCCGCTGCGGAAAGCGTCGCCGGCACCGGTGGGGTCGGCGACCTGGCGTGGTTTGCAGACGCCGACGGTGATCGGCTTGATGACGCGCGAACCTTCGATGACTGAACCTTTTTTGCCGAGCGTGGTGATGACGATGGGCACGGCTTGCTTAATTTGTTTTGTCGCCCAGCCGATTTTTTTGGCGAGCACGCTCAGCTCGTATTCATTTACGATCAGAATTTCGGCGGCCTTTACGCCGGCAGCGAGATGCTCGGCGGGCAAGTTGGTGACTTGTTGGCCGGGGTCATAAAACAGGCGCAATTTCCACTGGGCGCATTCGTCGGTAAGCCGGCGCATGGTCTTGGGGTCGAGCGGCGCGACCACAGCCAGCGGGTCGTCGTTTTTCCAGGGGGCGAAGCTGAGGCTGTCGCTGTCGAACATGGCGCCGGGGTAAAAGCCGCCAACCTGGTTTTGGTCGCTGTCGGTGATGACGCAGAAGCTGGCAGTGGGCAGCTTGCTCTCATGCACATGGGTGATGTTGACGCCGTGGTGGGCCAGCTCTTCTAGATACGCCGTGGCGTCTGGTCCGGCCGAGCTGAGCAAGATCGGCTCGTCGCCGAGCAGCGCCAGCGAGTAGGCGATATTTGCGCCGACCCCGCCGTGGGTGTCTTGCAGTGAGTCCAGAAAGATTGAGACACTCACCGAGTCAAGCTTATCGGCGTTTAAGTGGTCGCGGTAACGCCCGCGAAAGCTCATGATGCGGTCGATGGCCACTGAGCCCGAGATAATGATAGGAGTTTGTTGCATGCCCCCATGGTACCAGCCGGGCCAGAGGCGGGCAACCTCCAGGGGTTGCGCCTAAGTACATTTCACGGTATAATTACCTCTGTTATAAACTAACCTGCGTGTGAGTCAGCTTATACGCATCGCACCGTAACCATGCGGGCGATTCCGAAGGAGGAAGAATGAACCAGTACGAAATTGCGGTTCTGTACCACCCGGATCTGGAAATTGATCTGGAAAAGGCGACCAGCCGGGTCGAAAAAATCTTTACCGACAACGGCGGCAAGGTAGCCAACGTCGACAACTGGGGCAAGCGCAAGCTGGCATACCCGATCAAGAAAAATGAGTCGGCCGTGTACGTTATCTACACCGTTGACATGCCGGCTGAGAGCGTGCGCAAAGTAGAGAGTACGCTTAACATTACCGACGAAGTAGTCCGTTTTTTGATTACTCGCCCGGACCTAAAGGCCATCGCCAAGGCTGAAGCCCTGAAGGCGCTGAAGGCCAAGAAGGCTGCCGAGCGCGGCGAAACCGCTGAAGAAAAAAGCGAAGAAGAGTAGTTGAAATAAGCAGGCACGAAGTGATATCTTCGGCCTAGAAAGAGAGGGTAGCAATATGGCACGAAGTGTCAACCAAGTTTTCTTAATGGGGAACCTAACGCGCGATCCGGAGCTGCGCCAAACGCCGAGCGGCCAAAGTGTTTGTAGCTTTAGTCTGGCGCTGAATCGGGCTTACAAGGCCCAGAATGGCGAATGGCAGGAAGCCACTGACTACATCGACTGTGTCGCCTGGGGTCCGTTGGCCGAACGAGTCAGTCAATACCTCAGCAAGGGCCGCCGCGCGCTCGTCCAGGGACGGCTGCAAAGCCGCAGCTGGGAGAAGGACGGCCAGAAGCACAGCAAGGTAGAAGTGCTCGCTAACGACGTTACATTCGTAGACAGCCGTGGTGAAGGCGGCGGCAACACCGGCGGTGGCAGTTACGGCGACGACACCAGCGCACCCGCTCCTTCCAGCAGCAGCGCCCCCAAAAGCGCCCCCAAAAAGAAAGACGACGTCGTAGAGGACATTGGCGACGAACCGATCAACCTCGACGACATTCCATTCTAATCTAAGTAAGGAACATTTTTATGGCAAAGATTTTTAAACACAAGACGGACGTACCGTACTTCGACTACAAGGACGTGAAAACCTTGCAGCGTTTTGTAAACGTGTACGGCCAAATTGAAACCCGCAAGAAGACCGGCCTCACCGAGAGCCAACAGCGCCGTTTGAGCACCGCCATTAAGCGCGCTCGCCACATCGGCCTGCTGCCGTTCGTTGCGAACAACTAAGAGGGGACAAAGGGTGGCAGAAGAGGCTAGCTTATCGCCGTTCACGCTTGTGCGGGCACTCGACACGCATATCACGTCGCTCGTGATGAAGTTTGATGTTGACGCGCTGCCGGTTAGCGAGCGCGAGCTGCTGCGCTTGTTGAAGCGTTTGACGGTCGACATGCGGCTCGACATCCGCGACTATGGCATGGCCGAGAGCAAAGCCGAGCAAGACCGCCTGGCGGCCGAGACTCAGCAGCGGCTCGTACAATTCGAGCAAGCGGTGGTCAAGGCCGGCGAATTTAACTTGTTCGGGGCCGTCGATGTCGCGCACCTGTCCGCCCAGACCCAACAACTAATGGCAGTAGTCTAGGAGAATGTATGGCATTAAGTATCACTGATCTCAAAAAAGGCACCATTTTCGCCCTTGAGGGCGTGCCGTATCGTGTGGTGGAATACGGTCAAAAGGTCATGGGCCGCGGCGGCTCGATTGTGAATGTCCGCATCAAGAGCCTGATTGACGGCAAAGTGCTGGAAAAGACCTTTAAGGGCAACGAACAAATCGACAGCGCCGATGTCACCAACCAAAAGGTGGAGTATCTGTACAACGACGGCGGAACGTTCTATTTTATGAACGAAGACACCTTCGAGCAGTTTGAAGTGCCGGCCGATTTGGTTGGCGACGGCGCCGGCTACATGAAGGAAGGCGACCGCCTGAAACTGCAATTTTTTGACGGCCGCCCGATCAACGTCGAGCTGCCCAAGAATGTGCCGCTCAAAGTTACCTACGCCGAAAGCGTCGTCAAGGGCGATACCGCCAACGCCGTTACCAAAGACGCGACGCTGGAGACCGGCATCAGCATCCGCGTGCCTGCTTTTGTCAAAACCGGCGATGTAGTATCGGTAGACACCGCAACCGGCGCCTACCGCGAACGTGTAAAGGAGTAGCAATGGCGCGTCCGGGCAGTCTCATGGTGGTGCACATGCTCGAACCGCAAATGGTGGGGTCGTACTTCGACCGGCATCGTTGGCCGCTGCATATCACGTTGCTGCCGTGGCTTGACGCCGCTCAGGACCAACATATACCGTTGCGCCAGTCGTTGGTACAGGTGGCGCTGACGCAGCCGCCAGTGGTAGTAACGGCCGGCGATGTGGAGCAGTTTGGCGCCAAACAGAGCGTGCCGGTAAACGGTATCGCCGAAGCGGGCGCGTTGCAGCCGCTGCACCAAGCGCTGCTCGACGCCGTGCGCCTGCTGGACCTGCCAATGCAGGACACGACGCATGTCGGGCCGGCTTTTCGCCCACATGTGACTCGCTACGCGGATCGTTATGTGAACCTCGGCGACAAGCTGCACATCAACGATTTTTACCTCGTCAAGCTTGAGGAGGGGTCGATCTGTCAGATTCTGGCCCGTTTTGAATTGAAAGCCCCCCATGCTTAAGCAGCGCCTCGATCAGGCGGTGGTTGCCCGGGGTCTGGCGCCGACTCGTAGTCAGGCCGAAAGCTGGATCCGTTTGGGCCGCGTAAAAGTCGGCGGCCGCACCGCGACCAAGCCGGGCACTATGGTGGCCGACGATGCCGTCATCGATTTGGAAGCAACCGAGCAGTACGTATCGCGTGCCGGACTCAAGCTGGCGTCGGTGGCGCAAGGTTTTGGCCTGGACTTCCGCGGGAAGGTGATGCTCGACGTCGGCAGTTCAACCGGCGGCTTCACCGACTACGCCTTGCAACATGGCGCACGCAAAGTCATCGCCGTGGACGTGGGCACCGACCAGTTGCACCCCAGCCTGCACGGCCGCCCCGAAATTGAGCTGCACGAGCAGACCGACATTCGCGACATGCACGAACTGTCAGATACCCCGGACGTGGTGGTTATCGACGTGTCGTTCATTTCTTTGCGGGAGATTTTGCCGCACGTGGCCAAGCTGGCCGGTAAGCAGACGTGGATCATCGCCATGGTCAAACCACAGTTTGAGGCCACGGCCGCCAATCTGAAGCACAAGGGCGTCATTAAAAACGACCGGATGCGCCGCGACATCTTAAAAAGCTTTGAGGAGTGGGCGCGGCAATACTTTATTCTTGAGGACAAAGCCGACTCGGAAATCGCCGGCGCCAAGGGCAATCTGGAACGCTTCTACAAACTGCGCAAACTGTAATTTTCGGGGTGCGCTCTCTTGTGAGCTTAACCAGTAAAGTGTTACACTCGAGATATGTACTTCAAAAGCCGGGTGGAAGCCGGCCAAAAATTGGCAGCACAAATCACCAAAAAATACGCGGGGCAACCCTGTGCCGTGATTGGTTTGAGCGATGGCGGCGTGATGGTGGGTGCCCAAATCGCCATGCAGCTGCACTGCGTGCTGACCATGCTGATGAGCGAAGCGATTGAGCTGCCGCGCGAACCTGAGGCCATTGCCGGTATCAGTCAGGACGGGTCGTTTAGCTATAACAGCGCCTATTCGCCCGGCGAGCTCGAAGACCTGGTGGCCGAATACCACGGACTTATCGAGCAGGAAAAGCTGGCCAAAATCCAGGATATGCACCGGCTGGTGGGGCACGGCGGCGGGCTGATCCGAAAGGACCTGCTGCGCGACCACACTGTTATTTTGACGTCCGACGGCCTCAGTAATGGCTTTTCGCTCGACATCGCGGCTGAATTTTTGAAGCCGATTAACGTCAAGCGCTTGGTTATCGCCACGCCGCTGGCCAGCGTCGCCGCCGTCGACCGCATGCACATTCTGGCCGACGAAATATTTTGTTTGAGCGTGGTGGAAGATTACATCACCACCGACCATTACTACGACACCCAAGATGTGCCGTCCCACGACCTGGTGGTTAAGACGGTTGACCAGATTGTGACCCACTGGCGATAGCTAGAGGGCTTATTCCAGGAACTTGCGCAGCCGGTCGATGTCTTTGAGGATAATGGTCAGCTGTTTGTTGCTGATCAGCCCTTGGCGTTCAAAAGCAGCCAGTTCGCGCCCCACCGATTCGCGAGTAGCGCTGATTGAGCTGGCGATGTCTTGGTGGCGCAGCGGTACATTCAGCACCATGCCTTCGGGCGAATCTTCGCCGAAGCGGCGGGCCATGCTGAGCAGGAACGAAACGAGGCGCTCGCGCACCGTGCGATATTCCAGGTTTAAGATGCGTTCGGAGTGCAGGCGGTACATATCCACCAGCATGTCCACGAGCGGCAGGGCGGCCGACGGATTGGTCCGCACAAAGTCCGTAAACTGTTCACGGCTGATTTGCAGCAGTTCGGTTTTGGCCAGCGTGGCGTAGATGATGTGCCGGTCTTCGCCGGTAATTGACCAGGTAAGGCCAATGATCTCACCCGGTTTCCGGATGATTAGCAGGTTCTCTTCGCCGTACTTGGTGATATCGTACGCCTTAACAAGTCCTTTTAGGATGTAAAAAACGCCCTGCGGAGGACCGCCCGGGCGTATGACGAACTCACCTTTTTCGTAAACGAGCCTCGTTCCCTGATGGAACAGGTTGACGAGTGCGGCTTGCTGGCTGTCGTCCGTCAACATACTTTTATTATCTCATAAGAGGTGGTGCTCCGCAAGATGTGACGTAACTCTCATACCAAATGTGACGAAGATTGCCGACTAACATCTTGCGAACAGCGTACGATGAAGATACCACGTGGGGACACTTGGTGTAAAAGGGAGGAGGCTCCATGGTAACAAGAAACGAAGTTGAGGAGCAGCTGCGGCGAGTCGGCTGTCTGTACCGCTGGTGGGGACGGGCCGAAATTCGTGAGCTGGCCAATATCCTGCTGCCCGAGGAAACGATCGCCCAATGCGTGAACGGGCACTATGAAGGCGGCTTTGCGATGCTGTGTGTGACGGATCACCGCCTGCTGCTGATCGACCGTAAGCCGATGTTTCTGACGCTCGAGGACATCCGCTTCGACATGATCTCGGAAATAGACTACAGCGCGCGGATGCTGGACGGTACGCTGCACGTCATCACACCAACGCATAAACTTATCTTTACCGCCTGGAACCAGGTGCGGCTGCGCCGCCTGCTGGACTACACCCAGGAACGGGTTATGGAAATCCGCCAGCACTTCATGCTCCAGCACTTGCAGGCGACCCAAGGGTACGCCCAGGCAGTCAATGCGCCCGCAGTCGGCGGCCTGGCTATGCAGGGCAACGCGGCCAACGCGCAATTTGGCCTGCCGATGAACCCATACACAAAGATGCCGCTGTTGACGCGCCGGCGGCGCTACCCGAAGTTTTACTAACGCCCTTAGCGCCGCCCTGGCGCTACACGTTGAAGCGGAATTCGACCACGTCGTCGGGCTGCATGACATACGTCTTGCCCTCGGTGCGGATTTTGCCAGCCGCTTTGGCGGCTTGCTCTGAGCCGGCGGCGATCAGATCGGGGAAGCTGACGATTTCGGCGGCGATGAAGCCGCGCTCAAAGTCGCCGTGGATAACACCGGCGGCTTGCGGCGCGGTGCTGCCTTTTTTGATCGTCCAGGCACGCACTTCTTTTTCGCCGGCAGTCAGGTAACTTTGCAGGCCGAGCACGTCGTAGGCGGTGTGGATCAGCTGCACTAGGCCGGATTCGGACTGGCCGTAGCTTTCCAGCAGCTCTTGCGCGTCGGTTTCATCCAGGCCGCGTAGTTCGCTTTCCAGCTGAGCGCAGACGAACAGGGAACGGGCGGGCGCCACCAGCTTGGTTAGTTCCTGTTTGCGCGCGTCGTCCTGCAGGCCGGCTTCGTCGAGGTTAAACAGGTAGATGACCGGCTTGGCGGTCAGCAGGTGGAGGTCTTCTAGGTGCTCGAGCGCCAGGTCGTTTACGCTGGACAGCGGCTGGTTGTTATTCAAGAGGTCATAGGCGCGCTGTAAGGTGTCCGCCACCGGTTTTAGCTTGGCGTTCGCCTTGGCCTCCTTTTCCACTTTGGGCAGGCGTTTTTCGACGGTTTGCAGGTCGGCGAGTACCAATTCAGTATTAATGACCTCGATGTCTTTCTGCGGGTTGAGGTCGTTGTCGACATGCACGACGTTGGGGTCGGCAAAGGCGCGCACCACTTGCACGATGGCGTTGGTGCTGCGGATATGGCTCAGAAATTGGTTGCCCAGGCCTTCGCCCTTACTGGCGCCGGCCACCAAGCCGGCAATATCCACAAATGTTACCGTGGCAGGCACGATTTTTTGCGTGCGGTACAGCTCGCCGAGTTTTTGCAGGCGTTCGTCGGGCACCGGCACGATGCCAGTGTTCGGCTCGATGGTGGCAAACGGGTAGTTAGCCGCTAAAATATTGTTGTTGGTGAGGGCATTGAACAGCGTAGACTTGCCGACGTTGGGCAGGCCGACAATACCAATTTGCAGTGAAGACATAAATCCTATTTTAACAGAGGTAGTTCGCTTCTCAAAATGCTGGCGCCGGCACTTGGTCTGCCGCCGAGCGTTTGCTATAGTTCATAAATGGAAGCAAACACACCTGAAACTCTCGTCATTTTAGATTTTGGATCGCAGTATACGCAGCTAATTGCACGCCGGGCCAGAGAGCTCGGCGTTTTTAGCATCATCTTGCCGTTTAAGGCCACGGCCGCGGACGTCGCCAAGCACAACCCGAAGGGCATTGTTTTGAGCGGCGGCCCCAACTCGGTTTACGACAAGCATGCGCCTGATTTTGACTCGGAGCTGCTCGGCCTGGAAGTGCCGGTGCTCGGCATCTGCTACGGCTTGCAGCTGCTGGCGCAAGCGCTCGGCGGCAAGGTAGAAGCCAGCAGCACGCGGGAGTACGGCAAGGCCAGCATCGAACTAACCGCCAAAAGCGCGCTCATCGACAAGCAGTACGACAAAAGCACGGTGTGGATGAGCCACGGCGACCACGTGGCTGCGCCCCCGGAAGGGTTCGCCGTGACTGCTAAGAGCGGCGATCTTATTTGCGCTATCGAGGACCCGGCCATGGGCATTTTTGGCCTGCAATTCCACCCCGAAGTAGTGCACAGCCAGTACGGCCGCCAGATTTTGGACCGTTTCATTGAGCTGTGCGGCTTCAAGCGCGACTGGACGGCTGGCTCGATTATCGACGACGAGATTGCGCGTATCCGCGCGCTGGTGGGGGATTCGCATGTGGTCTGCGCTTTGAGCGGCGGCGTGGATTCATCCGTGGCCGCGACGCTGGTGGATCGCGCCATCGGCAAGCAGCAAACCTGCATTTTTGTGGACAACGGCTTGCTGCGCCAAAACGAGTTCGAAGAAGTACTGGAAATGTACCGGCAAACCGGGCTCAACGTGCAGCCGGTGCGCGCGGGCAAGCAATTTTTGGACAAGCTAAAAGGCGTGAACGACCCCGAAACCAAGCGTAAGATCATCGGCGCCGAGTTCATTAACATTTTTGAAGCCGAAGCCAAAAAGCTTAAGAACGTGAAGTTTTTGGTGCAGGGCACGCTGTACCCGGATGTGATTGAATCGGTGAGCGTGAACGGCCCGTCGGTGACGATTAAGTCGCACCATAACGTCGGCGGCTTGCCCGAAAAAATGCATCTGAAGCTGATTGAGCCACTGCGCGAGCTGTTCAAAGACGAAGTGCGCGCCCTGGGCCGCGAGCTTGGCCTGCCCGGCGATATCGTCGGCCGCCAGGCGTTCCCCGGCCCGGGCCTAGGCGTGCGCGTGGTGGGCGAGATCACGCCCGAGGGCGTCAAGCTGCTGCAGCAGGCCGACGCCATCGTGCGCGAGGAAATTGAGGCGCTGCCCGAGGTGCGCGGCACACTGTACCAGTATTTTGCCGTGCTGCTGCCGGTAAAATCGGTGGGCGTGATGGGCGACAGCCGCACCTACGAGCGCGCCGTGGTCGTGAAGGCCTTCCACTCCGACGACGCTATGACCACCGACTGGGCCTACCTGCCGCACGATCTTCTGGCTCGCATAAGCAGCCGTATCGTGGGCGAAATCAAGGGCATTAACCGCGTGGTGTACGACATTACCTCCAAGCCGCCGGGCACAATTGAGTGGGAATAGTGCCGGCAGACGGCTATTAACATATGCGCGATGGTGGGGTACTATTAACGTAAGTGCTATGGAAGTAGTTGTAGGACAACCGAGTTCTAACAGAAGTGGCCGCAACTGGTTGAGTCCGCTATACCTAGGGATTGCCGGAGCGGTAGTGTTAGTCGCGCTTATCGCCGCTGGCGTTGTCTTTTTGAAGCATCATAACAGCCAAAGCGCGCAAGCGAAGAAGGTCGACCAGGCCATTGCCGCCTCGCAGGCCGCCTACAACAAAGCCGAATACGTGAACGCCTTAAACCTGGTGCGCGGCCAAGAAGCCCAGGCCACCAGCAAAGCTCAAAAAGTCCGCGTCTATCAGGCGGAAGCGCAGGCTGCCAATGCCGCCAACCGGCTGGCCGATGCAGCGCATTTTTACGAGCTAAAGCACCAGCTTGACCCCAGCACGGCACCGGCCGACGCGTACACGCTCGGCAATATTTACCAGCGCCTGAACCAAAAAGACAAGGCGCTCGTCCAGTTTCGTGCCGCACTCGACTACGCCAAAAACAGCCGCAACCAGTACGGATCTGACGCTGCGGCTATCCAAGCTGACATAGACGCATTGGAGCATCAGTAATGAAACAGTTACTCCGCCGCGCTGTCGTTATGGCCGCCGCGCTGACAATCATCGGGTCCAGCATGGGTCTGGCGTTGCCAGCGCTCACGCAGCGCGCCTTGGCGGCCGGCTGTGTCGGCCCGTCGATCATGTTTGGCCGCTGGAAATGGTGCGGCTATTTCTACAACAGGTTTCAAGACCAAGGTGGTCCGGTACGTGCTGCCGGCGTGCCCGGCGGCGTCAACACCGCCCAGAGCTTCATTAATCTCGTAGAAGGGGACTACTTCTCTGGCGATACGCAGAAAATTACCGAAGCGGTGTTTATCGTGCGCGAGATGATCGGCGATCCGCTGCCGACGCCACCGTGCGGATTAGGCGCCTGCAAATCCGTCACCGGAGCGGAGCTGACCGAATTTGAGAACCGCGTGAAAAGCTATGCCAGCAACGGCGAGAACGGGAGCCAGTCATTCGGGCCGAACGGGCATATTGACTGGTACCACAGTGACTACATGCATTGCGGCGACTACAACTCATACTACCAGCCGGCATTCCATGACATAGCACCGTATATCATTACCAGTTCTAACACGCCGGAGTGTAACAATGGCGGCATCCAATTCGACCATATTTTCTTCTATAACAGCGCTGGCGGTGTCATTTGGCGCATCCGTCGCTTGTGCATGAACCCGCTCGGTTCGCTGTCGCCCTTGGCGCCGGCCCCGCCGCCCTTCAGCCTGAGCGTGAACATCACACCAAAATCGAACGGCGCGGCGTTAGTGAGCGGCAGCTACGTGCAGCCCGGCGATAACGTGACATTCGATTACGACGTCATCAACGGCAACGCCGGCACAGGTACCGGCATAAGCTGCCAGGCACATGCCAATGATAAAGCAGGATGGGTGGCGACGCCGGCGCCGGAGACTACCGGGCCAAACCCAGGCGGGGTAGCGTGTACCAGCACGTTTGGACCCGGAGACACCCATCTGGGGACAGAAACGGTAGCCAGCGCGCCAACGGATACATCATTATGTAGATCGCTCATTGTGAGTCCAGCTTCACCATCTGGCGGCACGGCACAGATTGAAGTCTGCGTGTACGTTTCTAGCCGTCCGTATTACCGCGTCTATGGCGGCGATGTATCGGCCGGCAACCCGCAGAGCAATGCTTGCGGCACAGTAACGCACGCTGGCATTGTCAGTTGGAGCAAGGACCTGACCGGCTACGCCGGCGCTGGCGCTCAATATGGCGAGCTGGCACTCGACAAGATTTATGAGTCGGCAAGCAACCTCGGCAATGCTGCCGGCCCGGCTGCGGCGCCAAGCGGCCTTACATTCGCCAACACCGGTGCCGGCGGCAGTACGTTCGGGGGTGACTACGGTGCGCTGCCGTGCCTAACCGACTTTTATGCCAGCGCCACGGGCACGCCATTTGGCGGTGGCAACCTCACGCCGCTCGGTACCGGAAGCTATAAGGCCACCGGCCCCATAAATATTAGCGGCAATATCAACCCCGGCAACCGCATCATCCTGTATGTGAACGGCAACGTTACCATCAGCGGTAATATCGACTTCCCGGGCAACTGGAGCGTCAACAATATGCCGTACCTCCAAGTGGTAGCCAGCGGCAACATCTACATTGATAAGGGTGTGAGCACCATCGGCGGCATATTTATCGCCCAGGGCACTGGCGGGGCCGGGACCATCTACACCTGCACCAACGGCGCCACGCCGTACACCGTCGATGCCACCGGCTCGTTTAACACCGCCTGCCATAGCAAGCTGACTATCAACGGAGCATTCATCGCCAACCAAGTGCAGCTGCTGCGCACCAACGGCACGGTTAAACAGTCAAATGTGCCCGTTGATAATGCCGCCAACCAGGCCGAAGTCTTCAACTACAGCCCCGCGCTGTGGATCCCGCAGCCCCCGAACGCTCCCACGCAGGGCAAGTACGACGCCATTACCAGCCTCCCGCCCATCCTCTAACAATCCTGGGTAAAACTGGTTGCACGAAGCGCTTACGCTTATGTATAATCAAGGCAAATGAGTTTATTAACGGGCGTTTCGTCATTCTTTGGTCTGGACATCGGTACGACTGCAATTCGCGTCGTGCAGCTAAAGGGTAACGGCCCGGTAAAATCACTGGTCCGTTATGCGTACATACCGGTAGACAGCAAGATCGTTCTGAGCGACTCCAAAACCGACCAGCAACACCTGGCCCAAGTTATTAAAGAATTAGTCGATCAGGCCCACATGAGCACCCGCAACGTGGCCGTTGGCATACCGTCGCAGCGCGTGTTTACTGCTGTTGTCGACTTTGACCGCCTGCCGGCGAACGAGCTAGCTAAAGCCATTCGCTACCAAGCTGACTCGCTCATTCCGACGCCGCTCGAAAAGTCCAAGATTGACTGGGCGGTTATCGGCGATTCGCCAAAGGACAAAACCAAGGTAGAAGTATTGCTCTCCAGCGTCGAGAACGACTTTGTCGAGCAGCGCTTAGACCTTTTGGAGTCAATCGGCCTCGATGTCGTCGCTTTTGAGCCAGACAACCTGGCGCTGACCCGCGCGCTCATTAGCGGTGATGTGCCGCAGCCGCAAATGGTTCTCGACATCGGCAGCAAGAGTACTGACCTGGTTGTGACCATGAACGGCGCTCCGCGCCTGACGCGTTCCATCCCGACTGGCGCCGAAGCCGTGGTGCGTGCCGCTGCCCAAAACCTGAACATCGACGACAAACAGGCCCGCCAATTCGTGTTTAAGTTTGGCCTTTCCCGCGACAAGCTCGAGGGCCGTATCTACGACGCCATCATCGGTACGGTTGACCTGCTGACCACTGAAATCGACAAGTCTATCAAGTTCTTCCAGAGCCGTTACGTGGAATCGCCGGTGACGCGCATTGTGGTGACCGGCGGCGCTTCGGCTTTGCCAGAATTCCCGCTGTACCTAGCGAACAAGTTCGGCCTGGAAGTCGAGATCGGCAACGCTTGGCGCAACGTGTCGTTTGCGCCGGAGCGCCAGAACGAACTGCTGGCCGTCAGCAACCACTTTGGTGTGGCTGCGGGACTCGCGGAGAGGGCGGAGTAGGCGATGATCCAGTTTAACCTCCTCCCCGACATCAAGATCCAGTACCTGAAGGCGCGCCGCCAAAAGCATCTGGTAATGCTCGGCTCGACCGCTGTTATTATCGTTTCGGTGGCGGTTATGGCGATCCTTATTTCCATCGTCTTTGGCTTGCAGAAGAAAAACATTGGCGATCTGTCCCGTGATATCACCAGCAAGAGCGGCCAGCTGCAAAGCACCAAGAACTTAAACCGTATGCTGACCGTGCAGAATCAGCTGAACTCACTGCCGGCGCTGCACCAGCAGAAGCCGGTGGTGTCCCGTCTGTACACGTTTGTGGCGCAGCTGACGCCGCCGAGCGCCAGCGTGTCGCGGCTGAGCATCGACTTTCAGCAAAACACCATCACCATTAACGGTGCCGCGGATTCCTTGGGTACGGTGAACTCCTTTGTCGACTCCCTGAAGCTGGCCGTTTACAACACCGCTAGCCAGCCTACCTCCAAGAAGAGCGCTTTTAGTTCCGTGGTCTTAAGTACCTTCGGCCGCGACAACAAGGGCGCTACCTACACGTTAAATGCATCCTTTGACCCGCAATTGTTTACCGGCCAAGACGACGTCACGCTGACCGTGCCGAACATCGTGACGCGCACCGGCGTATTGTTTAAGACTGATGGAGCGAAGCAGTAATGGCCCGCACAACCGCATTCACCAAACGAGCACTTATCGGCAAGGCGAACAGCACCATGGTCATCGCAACGACGGCCGCGGCGTTCGTGCTCGTCTTTGCCCTTGTGGCGGGGAAGTCGTTGCTTGGACAGATGGCTTACCAGAACCGGGTAATCGCCACCAAAAAGACCGCCC
>DASVOI010000024.1:0-4352 GCA_036383395.1 Saccharimonadales bacterium (SeqCode) | reverse complement strand
CAACGGCCAAGCCGGGGCCGACAAAGAAAGCGCCCGCCCCGGCTTCAGCGAACACCAAACCGGCCTGGCCGCCGACCTAGAGCCGGCAAGCCGCCAATGCGAAGTCGCCGACTGTTTCGCCGACACGCCGGAAGGCAAATGGCTGGCCGCCAATGCCTACAAATATGGCTTCATCATCCGCTACCAGCAAGGCATCGAAAATATCACCGGCTACAAGTACGAGCCGTGGCACGTGCGCTACGTTGGCACGGCCTTGGCCACCGAGATGCACCGCACTGGCGTGCTCACACTCGAACAGTTCTTTGGTCTCGGCGCGGCGCCGGATTATCAGTAGCTAGCGTTTGCCTTCCCACTCGGCGTAGAACTCATCCAGAAACCGTTCCATGTAGTCGTGGCGCTCTTGGGCAAAACGGCGGCCGGCGTCGGTGTTCATGCGGTCTTTGAGCAGCAGCAGCTTCTCGTAGAAATGATTAACGCTGGTGTTGTCTTTGACCTGATTCTTGTAGTCTTCGAATGTTTTGATGTCGTGCGGCTTGTGGTTTGGGTCGTACATCTCGCGGCCCATGGCGCCGCCAAAGGTGAAGACCCGAGCCACGCCAATGGCGCCGATGGCGTCCAGGCGGTCGGCGTCTTGCACCAGCCGGCCTTCCAGCGACTGCATTTTGTGCGTATTAGTGCCGCCGCGGAACGAGATGTGGCGCACGATGTACACCACCTGCTCGGTCACGTCCGGGTCAACGCCCAGGCCGTCCAGCCATTCTTTGACCTTGCGCGGGCCGACCTCCAGGTCGCCACCCGTGAATTTCCAGTCGGCGATGTCGTGCAGCAAGGCGCCCAGTTGCACGATAAACAAATTGGCGCCCTTCTCGTCTTTGGCAAGCTGCAAAGACAGCTTCCATACGCGGTACACATGCCACCAGTCGTGGCCGGTGGTGTCACTCTTTAGCGTTTCTTCGGCATAGATGCGAGTTTTTTCGATGATGTCGGCTTCTGTCATACCGCCATCATACCAGATGCTTTAGGCGTTTGCGTTGTACATCGACAGAGCCAGCTCGCGGGCCGCCTCAGGCGTGCGCAAGATGCCGCGCAAATTGTCCGAGGCCGCAACCAGCTGTAAGTGGCCGAGCAGCTGGGTCTGCCGGTCAAGGAGTGTGCCGTGGACCTCAAACGCCAGCTGAGTCGCCTGCGAAACGGTGCGCTGCGGCGACAAGCCGCCCAGGTAGTGGTGGCGCGGAATGCGTTTTCGCGCCCCAATACCTGCGCGCTGCATGCGCTCCAGTTTCTCCTGTTCGGCGGCCGTATAAACATACTCAGTATGCGCCCGGCCATTATCAAGGATAACCAAGCCGCCGGTGCGTCCCGGTGCGGCAAAGCACTCGTCTTCGAGCATCGCCTCGTTGCCATGCACGTATTCCACTCTCTCGTGGGCACCGGTCGCGCCAATAAAGCGCAGCACCGCCAGCTGCTGCTTGGGCACAAAATGCTCGATACCCTGCAGGCCCGGCAAGGCCGTACCCAGGTGCAACAGCGTACCGCCGTCTTGCGCTTCCAGGCTGCTGGTCAGCACGCCCGGTATCTCCAAAATGGCCCCGGTGATGACAATCTGCGGGTTTGGGTTTTCTGCCATAAGTCTTAACACGTTAATCGTCGAGTGACGGCTTGTCAAGTAGCACTGGCTCAACCGAACCGGTGCCGTGGGCGATCTTAACTACGTCTTTGTCGACTTTTTTCAGCTCTTTGTGCGCGTTATTAAAGTGATTTACGGTAGTGCCTAGGCTGCTGCCCAGCTTCTGCATGAGCTGCTCATACCCGGCAATATGCCGGCCCAACTCGCCGACACGCTGCTGGATCTCCTTAGCCTGCTCCTCTATCTGCAAACTGCGCAAGCCCTGCATGACGGTTTGCAGGTAGGCCATAAACGTGGTTGGGCTCACGATGATAACGCCCTTTTCGCGAAAGGCGTACTCAATAAGATCGCGGGCACTGGTGTTAGTCGAGCCCACTTTGTTGACCAGCAAATCGTAGTAAATGGCTTCGCTCGGTATGAACATAAAGGCGTAGTCCATGGTGCCTTCCTGCGGACGAATGTACTTGCTGGTCTCGTCGATACGGTTTTTGAGGTCTTGCTTGAAGGCCTTGGCCAGGACGTCGCGCTGCGTTTTGTCGGCTTCTTCTAGCAGACGATTGTAATTTTCCAGGCTAAATTTGGAGTCGACCGGCAACATCTTGCCCTTGTCCAGCGTAATAACGGCGTCGCAAATCAGGTCGCGGCCCTGGTCGTCCTTGCCCAGCTTGACTTGCAGCTTAAAGCGATCCGGCGGCAGCACGTTTTCCAGCACCTGCGTAAGGTAGTATTCGCCGAGCACGCCGCGCTGCTTGGGATTTTGCAGCACATTTTGCAGCGTTTTTAGCTCATCCGCGACGTTGACGACGCGCTTGTTGGTTTCGTCGAGCTTGGTTAGGCGTTCGGTCACATCGGTAATGAGCTTGGCGCTGACGCTGAATTGCTTTTGGATAGACTCGCGCATCAGCTCCTGGTTCTTGTCCATGCGCTCGGTGATCTGGCTTTGCAGGCCATCTTTCAGCTTGGTGATGTCCTGGCTGAGTTGGGTCAGGTCCTGCTTTAAGAGCAGCGCCGCGTTAGGGTCGGCTGCGGTCGGCTTGACGCCGCGCATCACCAGGTACACTAACGCGGCACACACTACCCCCAAAATAATCACGGCTATCAACATCGTGCATCTATTGTAGCATCTAATAGATTTGGATGGACTCGAGGATAGCGACCGCGTCTTTAAAGATTTGGGTATTGTAGTCGGCCTTGGGTACTTGGTCGAAGGTGAAGCTGTCGGCCGTATCGGCGCCGAAGCCGCCGCCAAACATGTAGGCCTGGCCATTTAGATCAACGCCGCCGCCGACGGCCTGCCCGGCCTTGTAACTAGTGTAGCCAGTGATCAGCGCAAAGCTAAAGTTGCTGGCATCGGGTCCGAGGTACGAAAGGTTGGTATACTGCCGCTGGTCGCCAGTGGGTTGGGCGTAAGCGATCACGACGGAGTCATCGACAGCCGTGGCATTTGCCACCGTCGTCTTAATGCCCTCAGGGATAATGCCATTGCGCAGCTTCAGCGTAAAGACGCCTTCGGTGCTGACGTTGCCCTTCTTCACGTAGGTGGCTGACGGCGAAGTCAGAATCAGCTCTTGCTTGTCGGCGCTTTCGCGCAAATTCCATGTTTTGGGGTACGTGACCGCGATGTTCAGCTTAGTGCTCTTGTAGTAGTACTTGCCGTCTACGATTTGGACGCCAGCCGGCTGCTGCGCGGTGTTTGTAACGGTGTGCTGCTGGGTGATTGCAGTATGCGCTGGTGGTTTTTTGTCAGAAGATTTGTGCAGCAGCAGGAATGCCGCCGCTCCGCCGGCAACCACCACAATGGCGGCGATAATCCCGGCTACCAGCCACAATTTTTTCTTGGATTTCTTGTGCTGCGTACCAAAGTGCGGCTTGTGCGTCTGGCCATGATAGTCCAGGTCGTCCATGGGTCCCTGCGGGAAGTCTTCCACCGTATTACTCCTTAACTACCTACGTACAATCTACAACACGCTTCCCGGCTTTGCAATAAAACCAAAGACCCGGGGGTTGTCCCGGGTCTTCATGGAAGCCTCACACTTCCGCAATTTCATAGTACGCCTTGGGGCACGCAAGCACAAGCCTTTTTAGTCGAAGCGCAGTAATTTTCGCAGCGGTTCGGGCGCCACGCGCATGGCCGATACCAGCGCCAACCCCAGTGCGAAGCCGCCGGTGACGTCCAGCGCCGTATGCACACCCAAGAAGATGCGCGACATGGCCATCAGGGGTATCCACAGCAATATCGCCAGCCGCCACAGGCGCGGCAAGTATGGCCACAGCGTCAGGACCACAACCGTCACCATCAGCACATGAGCCGAGGGAAAACCGAAGTCGGCTTCATGGGCGCGCATGTGCACGTCCGGCACCAGGCTGTAGGGGCGCGGCTCGGCGATCACCGTCTTGCCCAACCACGCCAGGCCGCCGGCAGCAAACACCGTTGCCGCAAGCTGCCAGCTCAACTGGTACAACTTTAGTGCAAAGGCTACCACCACCGCCACGACGCCAATAAGCAAACTGCTGGGCGCCACGGTAATGATCCAGGCCGGCGTGCGCAAGCCATTCGGCAGGTCGTTAATATGCCGAAAGATGGCCAAGTTCGGCCCGGTAAGCGTGTGCCTGTGAGCCAGCCAGGCGCACACCAAAAACAGCAGGCTGCCGCCAACCAAACAAAGCAGCCACCACACGCGGTTTTCGTGCGGCGCGCGCTCGGCCTCCACGGCCTCCCTCGCAT
>DASVOI010000023.1:0-16933 GCA_036383395.1 Saccharimonadales bacterium (SeqCode) | reverse complement strand
CGCCTACGCCCGCGAGCTGCAAGCCCTGCTCAGCAACCCGAACCATGTCGACCCAACGCCAATATCGGTGTGGATCGGCCAGGTGCACGAACGGTTGGGGACGTTTGCGGTGGCGGCAGCGCCGGAGGGAGCCCGGCAGCTGCCGATCATTTCGGCAGTCGTAAACACTACGGCTCGGATAGGCGATATCCGGGCGGGTTCCGAAGGCCCGCCCCGCTCGCGGCGCCGGCGAGCACTGCCCGCACTTGTATTTGCCGCCGATGAGCCCGAGCCGCCCATAACAGACCCCACAGACAGCCCGGCAACACAAACGGCCGTTTTTGGCAGAGCGGCGATTCCCGCCGGCGAACGCCCTTACGGCCACTACGGCCCGGCGCGCGCCCAGCTATCTGCCGAGGCAGCGGCCCGCTACGCGCCCCCGCGCTACAGCATTCTTGTGCCGCCTGCTCAAATCACGCAGCGGACCGGCAGCCGCCGTCTGAGTGCCGCAGATATCAGTGAAGCAACCGGCGCCCCGGTTGCCGTTGTACAAGCCTCGGTCGCCGCCCGGCGTTCGATGTTCAAAACGCCGCCCAAAGAAGTGCGGCGCGGCGTTACGGTTGAATGCTACGAAGGCGGCCAACTCGACGCCTTGCTGGTCGATCTTGTTGGCCTAAGTCCGCAGCAAATGGCACGGCGGCTCGACCTGCCCGAAGAGGAAATCATCGCCCAGCTCCGCAGAACTCCGGCGCGCGCCAATGCTCAAGGCCGCTACAGCGACGCCATGTGGGAGCGGCTGCGCGTCGATTTTCGTTTAGCGCCTCCCGAGCAATGGCAGGTTACCGATTTCATCAGCGGCATGACCGAAGAGGAAGTAGTAACCCTTGCCGGCTCGCTGGGAATTACTGCTAACTCTTACTACGTCCGAGGCCTCGGCCGGCGGCCGCACGTCAGCAGAGGAGGCGGCAAACTGCTCCAGGCGCAATTCGACATGTATTACGCCGAGGACTCGCACCCGTATCCGCCGCCGCACGCCGACTGGCATGACCGCTACGAGCTGGCAGAACTGGCAGGCTGCACGCCCGAAACGGTCGATGCCTGGATGGCATCGCGGGTGCAAAGCTCAAGCGATACAGAATGGGCGCAAGTACGAAACGAGCAGCTGCGCGGCCGTAACATCCGGGTTTTGCCGCACTACAGCAAACGGCTCTGCGACGGCTTTTTGCAGACTATGCGGCAGCGCGCCGTCCGCGGCTAAAAGGTTACAGCTCGCGCGGCAGTTTTTTGCTCAGCACGTCGCAGCCGGTTTCGGTGATGAGCACGTCATCTTCAATGCGTACGCCAATGGCTTCATCGCGGATGTAAATGCCCGGCTCCACGGTGATGACCACGCCTGGCTTCAGCGGCTCGTCATAGTCGCCGGCGTCGTGGGCGTCCAGACCCAAAAAGTGCGACGTAGCATGCGGGAAGAACTGCTCGCGCACCGCTTCTGAAGTAATACTCTTGATAAGTCCCAGCTCGCGCAGCTTTTCGCCCACGAAATGTTCCATTTCTTTTTCGTACTCGCGGATCTTGACGCCGGGCTTTAAAAGCGAATAGGCGTAATCCTGCGCCTCGCAAACCGCTTCGTAGACCTGTTGCTGGCGGCGTGAAGCCCGGCCGTTGAGCGAAATCGTGCGGCTGATGTCAGCCACGTAATGGTCGCAAGCGGCGCCCACGTCTAGCACGACCAGCTCATCGCTCGAGAGTTGGGCATCATTGGCAATATGGTGCATCGTGCATGCGCGCAATCCCCCGGCGACAATCGGGCTAAAGCCATGCCCGCTGGCGCCCCGGCGGCGAAAACCGCGCGTGATGTCGGCTTCGACTTCGTATTCGTAAGCGTATTTGGCAAGGCGGGCGGGGCGAACCACTTCTTTCAGCGTATCGTTCGTAATGTCGATGGCCCGTTGCAGCGCGGCCAGCTCTTCGGGCTGCTTCACCATGCGCAGACGAGCCAGGTGCTGGCGCAAATCCAGCAACTCGATGTCCGGATTCACCGTTTTGAGCCGCTTGATAAGCCGGCTGCGTGCCGGGTTGGTATACATGCCGAAATATTCGATGTATGGCTGTGCCGCGGCCAGTGTCGCGACGTGCTGCACTTTTTTCAGGCGAGCCTCCAGCTGTTTCCAGCCGTCTTTTTCGTTCAGCACCTCCTTGATACCGGAACGGCGCGTCAGCTCGGCCACATCGATGGCGCCGTCAAAGGCCTCCACCACGGCTTCGCGCTTGGGCACAATCAGATATTCGCGGCCCTTGTCGATCACTAAAATCACATCCGGCTCGTCGATGCCGGTCAAGTACCAAAAACTGCCGTCTTGGTTAAACGGAAAAGCTTCGTCGCCGGCGCGTTGCAGCCGGCCATACGCAGTCAGCACAATAGGAGCGGTACCCGTAAACAGCTGCCGCAAACGTTCGCAATTGCCGCGAAAAAAGTCGCTTCCAAACGCTCCACTCATTTCAGCGATTCAGTATAGCACACATATGTTCGCAGGGCCGCAGCCAAGCATAGGCGGTTTCAGTAAAAAATGCTACACTGCGCTCATGCGGCTGTTGCTCAAAATTCGTCTGAGCTGGTTCTTCTTTATCTTTTTTGCCCTGTTTGTGGCCCTGTCGTATATAGTACGCGGCGCAAATGTCAGCGGCGCGGCACTAACGCTGTTTTCGGTCAACTCGTTCTTGTACGGGTTTTACATTTCGCCCATTCTGACTGGCCAAAAACAGCGTATCGACGACCTTAGCAAAGCCATCCGGGCCGAGGCCAACGCCCTGTTCGACATCTTGCTCAAAACTAAAAAGCTGCCGCGGCGCAGCCGGAATATTTTGCAGGACATGATCGAAGATTACCTCGACGCCAGCTCCCGGCAGCGCAAGCCGGCCGAAGGCGAAGACGAATACGAGCGCCTGATCGGCTACTGTCTGGAGTACGACGGCGTGGCGCCAGAAACCATCGATAAAATTATGGCCGGGCTGGTGACCAATCAGCAAAACCGCTCACAGCTGGCCATGCAACTCGGCAACAAAGTGTACAGCAACGAATGGTGGATTATTTTGGTGCTGTTCGGCATTACGCTCGGTTTTGTGATGGTCATCCAAACGCCCAGTGCCCTTCTGATGCATGGCGTCAAACCGCTGCTCTGCACCGGCCTCAGCATGCTGCTGGTAAACCTGCTCAAGCTCAGCACGCTCACCCACAAACGCGCCAAGCGCATTTGGGCGCCTTTGGACAAGCTGAAGACCAGCCGCTTCCGCCGCATCGATTAGTTGTTATTAATCGATTTTGTGTTAAAATATATAAATGTTTATATCCGCCAAGCTTCGGGCTGAAGGCCTGCCGGCACCTAATATTTTTGACGGCCGACGCATGCGGATCGAGGTGGCGCTTG
Source organism: Saccharimonadales bacterium (SeqCode) (assembly GCA_036383395.1). GTDB lineage: Bacteria > Patescibacteriota > Saccharimonadia > Saccharimonadales > UBA4665 > PMNU01. The sequence goes on along the minus strand of DASVOI010000023.1, from coordinate 13,529 downwards.
CCGACCGTTTCCCTGAAATGCTAGCTGGGATTGCATTCGAGGAGACGGCCGTCGCCCGCGCAAACCAGACGCTCCCCTCGGGAAGAGTCATCGGCCGTTACGGCTTCGTGGCGCTGACGAGCGCCGAATATACGGACGTTCCCGACTCGCGGCGGTATACGGCACCCACGTCACTGATCGTGCATGGCAATGGCCGGCTCCCGGATAACCCGCGCAGCGAGCCCTCTATGGACGCCTCGTTTGGCATTGGCGTCACCTTTGACGGTCTGCTGTTCGGCCTCATCTCGATGGCAGTCCCCGACTACAACCGCCCCGACCAGCCAGACCTACTTATTAACGGCGTCCAAGGCTATGCCGACCTGGATGACGCAGGCAATTACGACCCCCGGCGCAATAAAGGACTCTACACCGCTGTTGACTGGCGCCGCAGCGCGGTGCGCGCGGCCGGTAAAATCGCAGAAGAGACTGGCGCCAAAACACTCGGCATTATCGCGGCAAACCAGAGCCCTTGGGCCTCAAAGATCGGCCGGACTATTGCCGAGCGCGAGCAGCTAGAGGGTCACGAAGCGATGTCCACCGAACACTACGCGGCATTGGGCGCAGCCGCGCTGTATACTAGCTACAATCAAGTCGCCATCGATGAAGGATTCTTAAAAATGCGGGCGGGCCACTGGGAAAGCACGCTGCCGATTGGCAGCAACCTCTTTGTTGATACGCCCGACGCCTAGCCCAGCGTCTTTTTGATATCCCGTGCCCTTGCCGGGCCGACCACCGCAGCAATCTCTGTTTCGCTGGCTTCTTTTACGCCCTTTAACGAGCCGAACACTCGCAGCAACTTCTTGCGTGTGGCCGGGCCGATGCCGGGTACGTCGTCCAGGTGCGAGCTGGTTTGGCGCTTTACTTTCAGCACGCTGTGGTAAGCCACGGCGAAACGGTGCGACTCGTCGCGGATGCGCTGCAGCAGTTTCACCAGGTTGGTGCTGTGCGGCAGGTTCACCAGTGTGAAGTCTTCAGTATCGGTCTTAAAACCGCTCAGTTTGCGCATAACCTGCTCGTTGAGGGTCACGCCGGATTTGCCGTGCTGGATTACTATCTGCTCCTCGCGCTTGGCCAAGCCGATGAACGGGATATTGCTACAGCCCATTTCGTCGCGGGCGCGAATGGCGGCATCAAGCTGGCCTTTGCCGCCGTCAATCAGCACCAGGCTGGGCTTGCCCCAGGCCTTCACGTTTTTTTCGCTCAGCCGGCGCTTTATCGTTTCGTGCATGTTGTAGAAGTCGTTGTTGTGGTCTTTGCGTGTTTTGAACTTACGGTATTCGCCCTTGTCGCTCACGCCGTTGGCAAAGACCACCATGCTGGCGACAACGTCGGTGCCCTGCATGTGACTGATGTCATAGCCCTCGATCCGGGCCGGGAATTTCGGCATGCCGAGCAGGTCGACCAGCTCGGTCAGCGCGTGGTCTTTGCTGATGTCTAAAAATTCTTTGTCGCTAAAAATGACCTGCTTGCTCAGATTTTGCAGGGCAAACAGCTGGTTGCGCAGGCGGGCGGCCAGCTCAAAATCCTGGCCCCGCGCAGCGCGGTTCATGTCTTTCTCTAGGTCGCGTTCGATGTTATGGCGCTTGCCTTCGATGACGGCAATAAGCCGGCGCAAGTTCTTGCGGTACTCTTCCAGACTGGTCTTGCCTTCTTCCAGGCCGGGATCAAGACCCAAGTGGTAATACAGCGTGGCGCGCTTTTGGTTGGGCGTTCGTTTGGTGGCAAAGGGAAACACCCGGCGCAAACTTTTAAGCGCGGTGCGGACGCTGAGCGTGCTCAGGTACGGGCCAAAATAGCGGGCGCCGTCATCCAGCGGGCGGCGGGTGGTGGTCACGGTGGGGTAATCGCTGTCGTAGTCGATGCGGATATAGCTCAGGCTCTTGTCGTCGCGCAGCAAAATGTTGTAACGCGGCATGTAGCGGCGGACCATCTCCGCTTCTAGAAACAGCGCCTCGATTTCGCTCTCTACCACCATCCAGTCGGTGTCGTGAATTTCGGCGACTAGCGCTTCGGTTTTCGGGTCGCGGGCGCGGCTCTTTTGGAAGTACTGGCGCACGCGGTTATTCAGCCGGGCCGCTTTGCCCACATAAATAATCTCGCCGCCCGCGTCTTTGTGGAAGTACACGCCCGGTTCTTTTGGCAAGGTCTTCAGCTTGTCGGCTAGTTGCTGATTCATCCTATATATTGTATATGATTTTAGGCCGAATTGGTCAGCCAGCGCGCTTAAACTCTTGCCAGCGCTCGAGACTGCACAGGCGCGGCCAGCGGGTGGCCAGCTCTGGATACGCCGTGAGTTCCTCGGTGTGCACCCAGTGGCGCTTTTTGTCGCTCAAGATGCGCTCCGGGAAACGAACGCCGTTGAGATGGTCGATTTCGTGGCAGGCGATGCGGGCGCTAAAATCCTCCAAAATGCGGGTCACTTCGCGGCCGGCCTGGTTGTAGCCGCGAATTTTGACCGCTACCGGCCGGCGCACCAACCCCCACACTGGCCCGGCAGAGAAGCAGCCCTCGCGGCCCTCAGCGGTTTCGCGCGAGCGCCACACAATGACCGGATTTACGAAACACTCCAGCTTGCCGTAGTGCCGTCGGCTTTCATCCACTTTAGTGTCGATAAGCACGATGCGGTATGGCTCGCCGATCTGCGGTGCGGCCAGGCCAACCAAGGTGCGGCGGCGGCCTTTTTCGCGGCCTTTGCGGCGCTGGCCGATAGCCACGGCATAGAGGCGATCAATGACGCCGGCGATTTGCCGCGAAGCAATCTGGGCAAGGTCGACCGCGGCGGCCGAAAGCTCCAACCGCGGATCTTGCGGCGCCAACATGCCGCGGGCCTGTTCATCGGCAAAACGCTTATGGTCAGCCTCATTCAGTGCGTATTCATCCGGTTGGTCAATATCAGTATGTACGGCCACGCAGCGTCCCCTCCCCGTTCTCCTTGAATTATAGCAAACCTCCTTGACAATTAGTTGTTATTAAAGCTACACATTTTTCTCTGTTTACTTGCCTAGCGATGGTATACTGAAACCGAACTATTAACGTAACGGAAAGACGGCAAAAAACATGACAACATATACAACCGGTACAACAGCGTGCGTACCTTGCCGCCAGCGCGGCTAGTTCCGCCCCGTTCGTACTCCTCACACGCGCAAATTTTATTTCATTAACCTTTCCCACCCGGTTAGAGAAACCGCTATGGACAAGACTATTACGACCCAAATTATCCGCTATTACTGGAGGCATGCCCGCAAGTACAAGGGCCATTTGCTAGGAATTGCCATTTTTATTCCGGCCGCCATGCTGCTGCTGGGATTTTTGCCGTCGCTGTTTGTGTCGCACATTTTGCAGCGCATTAGCAGCGGCCACTTTACCCACGGTCAGTTGTGGGCCAGCTTTGGCACGCAGCTGCTGCTGTACGCCGGCTCGCTGCTGCTGTCGGGCGTCATTTTGTGGCGCGTGGCCGTCTACTTTGTGTGGAAGCTGGAAGTTGCCGTGGTGCACGACATTTACATGGAGGTGTTTGACCATCTGATGAGCATGAGCGCCAACTTCCACTCCAACCGCTTCAGCGGATCGCTGGTATCGCAGACCAACAAGCTGGCCACCGCGTACGTGACGTTTGCCGACGCCGTCTGCTTCGAAACCTTTACGCTGCTTTTGGCCTTCGTATTTACCTTTGTGATTTTGCTGCCGACGGTGCCATGGGTGGCCGCGGCGCTTATTGCCTTTGCCATTATCTTCGTGAGTACGGCATTCCGGGTGAGCCGCGGCGTGCGGCGGTTACGCGCCGTAGAGGCGGCCGCCGAAACCCGCCACACCGGCTACCTGGCCGACACCATCACCAACATTATGGCCGTCAAGAGCTTTGCCGGCGGCCGCATGGAGCACCAGCGCTTCAACGACATCACCAATAAGTCGAAGAAGGCGTCGCTGGATGTCATGTTTGCCACTATGCGCCAAGACGCTATATTTGGCGCCAGCAACATCACCATTGGCATCATCTCGCTCATTATGGCTGTGGCCGGCGTGGTGCTATTCAATGCCACTATTGGCACCGCATTCTTGGTTATTACCTACACGACCGGCATCACGCAGCGCACCTGGGACTTTGTGCGCGGCACGCTGCGCAACTTTAACCGAGCTTTCGGCGACGCCCAAGATATGGTTGCCATCCTGGCCATCGAGCCGGAGGTAAAAGACCCGACTCACCCCGAACCGGCGCGCATTAACCGCGGCGAGATCGAGTTCGACCACATGCAGTTTACCCACCCCGAGTCGCGCACCAACGATGTGCTGTTCGGCGGACTCGACCTGCGCATTGCCGCTGGCGAAAAAATCGGCTTGGTCGGACATTCCGGCTCGGGCAAAAGTACTCTGACTCGCTTGCTGCTGCGCTTCAGCGACGTTGACGGCGGCGAGATCCGCATCGACGGCCAAAACATCGCAAGCGTCGCGCAAGACGACCTTCGCCGGCACATAGCCTACGTGCCGCAGGAACCGCTGCTCTTTCACCGCAGCATTCGCGAGAACATCGCCTACGGCAACCCTGGCGCCACCGAAGCGGAGATTATCGCCGCCGCCAAAAAAGCCTATGCCGACGAATTTATACACATGCTGCCAAAGGGCTATGACACGCTGGTTGGCGAGCGCGGCGTCAAGCTGTCCGGCGGGCAGCGGCAGCGTATTGCTATTGCCAGGGCTATCTTAAAAGACGCACCCATTCTCATCTTGGACGAAGCAACCAGCGCACTCGATTCCGAGAGTGAAAAGCTCATCCAAGCAGCGCTGTGGGAACTCATGAAGGGCCGCACCGCTATTGTCATCGCTCACCGTTTAAGTACCATTCAAAAGATGGACCGCATTGTGGTGCTCGAAGATGGAAACATTACCGAGCAAGGCACACACGCCGAACTCTTGAAGCAGGGCGCGACCTATGCCAAACTATGGGCGCACCAAAGCGGCGGATTTATAGAAGGATAATATGGACAACGCACGAGCCAGCCAAGCAGCCACCCGCCTCGCCGCCAAGTTCTACTTTGGCGAGATATGGCGCCATCGCAAACTAGCCATCCCCTGCCTCTTGCTCGTAGCAATAGGTACGGTGTTTGTTGCCTATTTGCCGCCGCTTGTGGTGGCTGCCGCGCTGAACCATTTCCAACACCTCACACCCACCTGGCATGCCGTAGCACCGTACTTGGCGATATTTGGCGGCGTGTGGTTTACGGGCGAACTGTTCTGGCGAGCGACTTTCTTGCTGCTGTCGCGCACCGAGTTGCACGCCATGCAAGACCTCTACATCCGAGGCCTCGCCGAACTGCACAAAAAAGACTTGGGCTTTTTCCACAATAACTTTGCCGGATCGCTCACCAAAAAAACCATCGGCTTTGGCCGTAACTTTGAAGGCTTTTTCGACACGCTCACCTTTAATATTGCCTCCAATGTGCTGCCGCTGTTCTTTGTGGGCTTTGTGCTGTGGCGGTTCTCGCCGTGGCTGGTGCTGGCGCTGCTGGGTATGCTGGGCGTTGCCTTTTCTATCATCGTGCCGCTCACCAAGCGCCGCAAAAAACTGGTAGACGTCCGCGAGGCGGCCAGCAATAAGATGGCCGGGCACGTCGCGGACGTCATCGGCAACATGGACGCCGTGCAGGCCTTCGCCCACCAGGACTTTGAGCAAAAAGAGCACAACAAAAACGTGCACGATTACATGCACAAAGCGCTCATTTCTTGGGATTACCACACGCTCAAAGTAGACATGTCTATTTCGCCGCTGTATGTGGGCACCAACCTGCTCGGCTTGGGGTTGGCGCTGATGCTGGGCAAAAATGCCGCCACCACGTCGATCATTTTTGTGACCTTCAGCTATTTTGCCCAAGCCACGCGCATTTTGTGGGAGTTTAACCGCACCTACCGCAACCTGGAAAACGCCATTGCCGAAGCCGCGCAGTTCACCGATCTGCTGCTTGAGCCGCCGGCGATTCTGGAAAAACCAGGCGCAAAGGCCCTCACGGTGCCGCACGGTGAGGTGGATTTCCGGCACATCGACTTCACCTACCGCAAGTCGTCCCGCCCGCTGTTCAACGATTTAAACCTGCGTATTGCGGCAGGCGAAAAAATTGCACTGGTTGGTCACTCCGGCGGCGGCAAATCGACCATTACCAAACTGCTGCTGCGTTTTGTTGACGTCGATAGCGGCCAGCTGCTGATCGATGGCCAAAATATCGCCGATGTGCGCATTGATGAGCTGCGCAAACATATCGCCTACGTGCCGCAGGAGCCGATCATGTTCCACCGCAGCATTCGCGAGAACATTCGCTACGGGCAACTGGACGCCAGCGACGAAACGGTTATCGACGCCGCCAAGAAGGCCAACGCCCATGAGTTTATCGAGAAGTTGCCCGAGGGCTATGACACCATGGTCGGCGAGCGCGGCGTAAAACTCAGCGGCGGGCAGCGGCAGCGTATTGCGATCGCGCGGGCTATCATCAAAAATGCGCCCATTCTGGTACTCGACGAAGCGACCAGCGCACTCGACTCCGAGAGCGAAAAGCTTATCCAAGCGGCCTTGCGCGAACTTATGGAGAAGCGCACGGCCATCGTTATCGCCCACCGCTTAAGCACCATTCAAAAGATGGATCGCATCCTGGTGCTCGAAAACGGCGCCATCATCGAGCAAGGCACGCACGCCGAGCTGCTCCAGCAGGGCGGCATCTACGCTAAACTATGGGCGCACCAAAGCGGCGGCTTCATTGAAGAATAACCAGCGCTTCTTTCGCAAAAGGCGCGTATAATAAAACAAATTCTATGAGCAAAGAGAAATCCATCGACAGGGCTACTATTGGTTTATTCTGGCAAGCCGGGCTGCATGCGCCGCGGCAGCTTTTGGTGCGCTCATTCTTGTTCCCGATTGGTTCGATTTTGCTGGGCACCGTGGCGCCGCTGTTTATCGGCAAAACTTTGGCGTCTTTGGGCAAGGGCGGCGGGCAACCGACGCACTATCTGACGCTGTTCGCCATTGTGGCGTTTGTGGGCTTTATCTGCAACCGCGCCGGCTTCACCGGCTTTTTGGCTTATCAGGCTCACACCATGCGCTACCTGCAACACCAGGCGCTGACTGCGCTGCTCAAGCGCAGCGTCGGCTTCCACAACAATAATGTCGGCGGCAAACTGGTATCCGACGCCATCGATTTCCCTTCCGGTTTCGGCCAATTCGTCAACGGCATGGTGGCCAACGTGCTGCCGCTGGCGGTAATTTTGGCGAGCGGCACCGTCGTTATCTTTATGGAATCGTGGCAGCTCGGTTTGGTCGTGCTGGCCATGACCGTCGTGGCGGTGGGCAGCGGCGTATACGAAAGTAATCGCCGTGCCGGCCTGCGCAAGTACCGGTTGGTAGTCACCAAACGGCTTACCAGCCACCTGGCCGACACCATTTTAAACGTCCAGACCGTCAAGACCTTTGCCCGCGAAGCCGATGAGCTCGACACGCACGCCCACCACGGCACAGAGCTCATGAACATGCGTATCCGCGACTGGGGCAAGGCCGCGCGCAACGGCAGCGTGCGCATCGCCGCACTGCTGGCCATGCAGGTGTTGTTTGTGGCGGTGGTACTGAACCTCATAAAGCACGATCCGCACTTGCTGGGCATAGGCATCTTTGCGTTCTCGTTTACCATTACGCTTAGCAACCGTTTGTTTGACATCAACAACATGCAGCGAGCGCTGGAAGACGGCCTGCTGCTGGCGTCGCCGATGACCGAAATCCTACTGGAGGACGCCGAGATTACCGACGCGCCGGGCGCCGCGCCGCTCAATGTCACCGACGGCGCCATTGACCTCGCACAAGTCACATTTGAATACCGCGACGAGACTACCAAGCAAACCGTGTTTGAGCAGCTTGATCTGCACATTCGCCCAGGCGAAAAGATCGGTTTGGTCGGCCCAAGCGGCGGTGGCAAGAGCACGCTAACCCGCCTGCTGCTGCGCTTTGAGGACATCGCCGGCGGCAGCATTACCATCGACAATCAAAATGTGGCTGACGTTACTCAGGACAGCTTGCGCCAGAACATTTCGTATGTGCCGCAGGAGCCGCTGCTCTTCCACCGCAGCATCAAAGAGAACGTCGCCTACGGCAATCCTGGCGCCAGCCTGAAGAAGGTAGAAGAAGCCGCCAAGCTGGCCCATGCCCACGAATTTATCGAAAAACTGAAGGCCGGCTACGACACGATTGTCGGCGAGCGCGGCGTGAAGCTGTCCGGCGGGCAGCGGCAGCGTATTGCCATCGCGCGAGCCATGCTCAAAAATGCGCCAATACTCATTTTGGATGAAGCGACCAGCGCACTCGACTCCGAGAGCGAGGTGCTCATCCAGGACGCCCTGTGGCAACTCATGGAAGGGCGCACCGCTATTGTCATCGCCCACCGTTTAAGTACCATTCAAAAGATGGACCGCATCATCGTGCTGGACGCCGGACGCATCCGCGAAGAGGGTACGCACAAGCAGCTGCTGGCCAAAAAAGGCCTGTATGCCAAACTGTGGGCCCACCAAAGCGGCGGCTTTATTGACGAAAGCTAGCTACTGCGCGGTCGCCGGGTCGGGCCTATCGCCCTTCACTTTTTGCCATTCGCGCTGGACCAGCCAAATAATAATCACGTCGAGCACGGTTAAGAAAGCCATGCCAAACGTTGGCTTCGTAACAAGTAGATACACCTGGTACACCAAAAACGCCGTCAGCGCCACCAGTGCCCATGGATAGGCCCACAACTTTTGGCGCAGCAGCGCCACTACCAAGGCCACCTTCACGGCGCCGTGCGTCAGTAAAAACAAAATGGCAAAGGCGTTGTGGCCCTTGGCCAGCTCGGTGCCCATATGCAGGATATGCGTGGCCACAAAGCTATGCGGGTCGCTTGACAGTTCGGTGTCGACCAGGGCGTGCGTCAAGCGCAGTACGGCATGTGCCGGTACCAAAAGCAGCAACAGGCCGCCAAGCAGCTCCACCGCGCCGTCAAACCCCTTGATGAACAGACCGATTTCATACGTCTTGTCCAGCAGGGTTCGCGGGTGAAACCATTTGCCCGCAGGTTTAGCAGTATGCTGCTCGTCGCCCATACGCGCGGCCTATTCTTTTTCGGCTTTCTCAGTATTTTGGGAAGCTTCGGCGGCCTTTTCAGCGTCCAGGCCCTCGGCGGCTTCACCGGCGTTTACATCGGCGGTCGCTTCGTCTTCGGTGGCATCGCCGCCGGCGGCGTCATTGGCGGCCTGCAGTGCGCTCGGCTCGAACACGGTGGCCAGCGGGTGGGCTGGGTCGGTCTTTACGGTCACGCCTTCGGGTACTACCAGGTCGGCAACAGTGGCATGGTCGCCGACTTCAACCAGCTTTTCACCGTCAAACTCCAGGAAGTCGGGCAAGTGGCTCGGGGTAGCTTCAACTTCAACGTTTTCGAGCTGGTGCAGCACAACCAGGCCGGTGCGCTCGGCTGGAGCAACGTCGTTGCCTTCGGCCAGCTTGATGCGCACGGGCACTTCAGCGGTTACTTTCTCGTTGGCCTTGACGGCGTTAAATACCACGTGCACTAGTTGGTGGCGCTTGGGGTCGATATCTACGGTCTTGATCAGCGCGGTATAGTTTTTGTCGCCCGCCTTCACTTTAACGGGGTGGTGCTTGCCGGCCAATTTGTAGGCCTTCAAAACCTCCAGATATTCGCCGGTAACATGCACCGACGCCTTACCGTGGTCGTGAATAACAGCCGGTACCTTACCCTGGTTGCGCAGCTGCTTCACCGCCTTGCCGGTTACCTCACGGGGTTCAAGTTTCAATGTAACGTCTTCCATATATCCTCCATCTTAGGTCTAGTTAGGTCATTGCCCATCTTTTACTAGTATAACAAAGAGTAGACGGTTACGGCGAAGTACGATAGGCTTATTACATATGAATGTTGACAGTATTATTCAAGGCGGCGGGTTACTAGCCATCGCCGCCATCATTTTTGCGGAGTCGGGCATGATGCTCGGTTTCTTTTTGCCGGGCGACACACTGCTGCTATCCGCCGGCGTTTTTGCCGCGCAAGGTAAGCTCCCCCTAGGATTTGCCGTCGCCGCGGTTGCCGTAGCCGCCATTTTGGGCGACAACACCGGCTACACACTGGGCAAAGTAATGGGTCCGCGCCTGTTTAAAAAGAAGGACGGCATCCTGTTCCGTCACGAATACGTCGAGCGCACCGAGCGGTTCTACGAAAAGCACGGCAGCAAAACCATGCTGCTCGCACACTTTATCCCGATCGTGCGCAGTTTTGCGCCGTTTGTGGCCGGTGTGGGCAAAATGCCGCGAGCCAAGTTCTTCATATTTGACGCTATCGGCGACATTGTATGGGCCTCGCTGCTGACACTGCTTGGTTACTGGTTTGGCCGCCGCATTCACAACATCGACCACTATGTGCTGCCCACGGTCTTATTCGTGATGGTAGCCAGCTTCGCTCCTATGGTGTGGCACCTGTTCGGCGACCCGGTGGCGCGCCGGCGGCTATTCGCTAAGCTAAAGCGGAGCGCCCCCAAAGAAGAATCGTAGGGCGGGGTGTTGGACGTTTCCAGCTCAATCAGCGGTGCCAGCGTTATTGGCGCATTGCTGCTGATTGGTGTCATCGTGTGGGCCGAATCCGGACTGCTGATCGGTCTGCTGCTGCCCGGCGACACGTTGCTGTTCATCGCCGGGTTTTACGTTGCTGATGGGCACTTGCCCTGGCTGCCCACGCTGCTGGTCATTTTTATAGGCGCCATCTTGGGCGACAACACCGGCTACTTCTTCGGCAAAAAGACTGGGCCGCGCATCTTTCGCAAGGACGAGGGCATCTTCTTTCGCAAGGACCAGCTGGAGCGAGCCGAAGCCTTTTACGAAAAACATGGCGGCAAAACTGTTATGGGGGCGCGCATGATCCCGTATGCCCGCACGCTCGTGCCGATTATTTCCGGTATCAGTCAGATGCGCCGTTCGAAATTCATTACATTTAACGTGATTGGCGCGCTGCTCTGGACGCTCTTATTCGTGGGCCTGGGCTACGTCTTTGGCGTGGAAGTGGCAAAACAAATTGAGCGCTATGCCCTGCCGGCGTTTATCATTAGCCTGCTTACGGTAGTGAGCCCTGGCGCGATCTACTTAGTACGGAATAAAGCGGCTCGTGCCCGCCTGCTTGCCAAGCTAAGGCGTAAAACTCGCGAATAGTGTACAAATAAGTCAAATTATTTTATAATTACACATTATGTCACGTTTTTTTGATTGTCCCGATGCCGTTACGTGCGTGGGCGGGCGCGAAGCATGTCCTGGCCCTGGCCTTATAGAGCTGTGGGCGGGCCGCACCCCGCTGGTCGAGGAGCCATTCTGCCCGCAGACCAACCCGGGCGAAGCCGGCCGAGAACATCTTTTGGCCGCCGTTGCCAAGCGCGGCGTTTGCGCCGAGGTAGCCCATGATGCTGCGCAGCAAGGCCTTGGCGCCGTCGTGCTCACCGCAACGGCAGCAACTGGCGAGCAGTCAACGCTGGTTATCTACCAGCCGGCCGGCCAGGCGGCCTAAAGCTACAGCATCCGCTTCAAGAATTGGCCGGTGTAGCTTTGGGGCACTTTGGCGACTTGCTCTGGTGTGCCGATAGCTACAACCGTGCCCCCGCCGGAGCCGCCTTCGGGACCCATGTCGATGAGATGATCGGCGCTCTTGATGACGTCGAGGTTATGTTCGATGATCACCATGCTGTTACCGGTATCGACCAGGGCGCGCAGCACGTGCAGCAGCTTGTCGACGTCGGCCATATGCAAGCCGGTAGTCGGCTCGTCCAGAATGTAGACCGTGCGGCCGGTGGGACGCTTGCTGAGTTCGCTGGCTAGCTTGATGCGCTGGGCTTCACCGCCGGAAAGCGTCGTGGCCGGCTGGCCGAGGCCAATGTAGCCGAGGCCCACATCCACCAGCGTTTGCAGTTTGCGGGCGATGCTCGGCTGGTTCTCAAAGAATTCCAGGGCCTGCTCGCAGGTCATTTCCAGCACGTCACTAATGGTGCGGCCCTTGTAGTGGATCTCCAGCGCTTCGCGGTTGTAGCGCTTGCCGTGGCAGACCTCGCACGGCACGTAGACATCTGGCAAAAAGTGCATTTCAATCTTAATAATGCCGTCGCCGGCGCAGTTTTCGCAGCGGCCGCCTTTGACGTTGAAACTGAACCGGCCGGGGCTGTAGCCGCGGAGCTTAGCCTCCGGCGTGCTGGCAAACAGCTCGCGGATAGGCGTAAACAGGCCGGTGTATGTCGCCGGATTGGAGCGCGGCGTGCGGCCGATGGGCGATTGGTCGATAATAATCGCCTTGTCGAGTTCCTGTATGCCCTCGATGTCGTCATGCTTGCCTGGCACGGTGTTGGCGCGCATCAGACGAGCCTGGAGCTCTTTGGCCAAAATGTCGTTAATCAGGCTGGATTTGCCGCTGCCGGAAACACCGGAAACGACCACCATTTGGCCGAGCGGTATTTCGACGTCGACATTCTGCAAGTTGTTTTCGCGGGCGCCGCGGATCCACAGCGATTTGCCGTTGCCCTTGCGGCGCTTCTTTGGCACTTCGATCTTCTTCTTGCCGGACAAGTATTGGCCGGTCAGACTCTCGGGATTTTTCTCTACTTCGGCGGGAGTGCCGCGGGCCACCACGTGGCCGCCGTGCACACCGGCGCCCGGACCGATGTCGAGCAAATAGTCGGCGGTGCGGATGGTGTCTTCGTCGTGCTCCACGACCAGCACGGTGTTGCCCAAGTCGCGCAGGTGCTTGAGCGTCTTGATGAGCCGATCGTTGTCGCGTTGATGCAGGCCGATGCTCGGCTCGTCCAGCACATACAACACTCCCTGCAGGCCGGAACCGATCTGCGTTGCCAGGCGAATACGCTGGGCTTCACCGCCCGATAAAGTAGTTGCACCGCGAAGCAACGTGAGGTAGTTTAATCCCACGTCCCTCAGGAATCCCAGGCGCGCATTCACTTCCTTCAGCACCTGATGGGCGATATGCATTTCTTTTTCACTCAGCTTGAGCGCGGCAAAAAACGCGACGGCGTCGTCGATGCTCAAGCGGCAGATGTCCATAATGCTGTGGTCGGCTACGGTGATGGCCAGCACCTCCGGCTTCAAGCGCAAGCCCTTGCAGGCGTAGCAGGGCTTCTCCACCATGAAGCGCTCAATGTCGGCGCGCATAAACTCACTCTCGGTCTCTTTGTGGCGGCGCTCTAAGTTAGGAATGACGCCTTCGTAAGTGGTTTCGAATGCCCGGCCGCCGCCAAGATTCACGCGGTACTTTTCGTTGCCGGTGCCGTACAGCAGGCGCTCCATGTTCTCGGCGCTGATCTGGGCGGTGGGCACGTGCAGGCTAAATCCATAACGGTCAGCCACGGCTTGCATCTTCTTCATGTACCAGGCGTCGGCGTTGATGCGGTTGAACGGCCGGATAGCACCTTCGGCAACCGTCAGGCGGCCGTTGGGGATGACCAGC
>DASVOI010000022.1:0-2088 GCA_036383395.1 Saccharimonadales bacterium (SeqCode) | reverse complement strand
GCTCAAAAAAGACGGCATTAGCGCCGAGGTCGTGCATGTGCCCACGGTAAAGCCGCTCGACAGCGAAACTATTTTGAAAAGTGTCCGCAAGACCGGCGCCGTAGTCACGGCCGAGGAAGGCCAGATTAACGGCGGCTTGGGCGGCGCGGTTGCCGAGCTGGTAGGCGAGGAATATCCGGTGCCTTTGAAGCGCATCGGCATGAAAGACGAATTTGGCCAGTCGGCCAAGACGCCCGAAGAACTTCTGAAGCACTACGGCTTAGACGCCATGCACATCACCTTGGCGGCGCACGAGCTGCTAGACAAAAAACGTTAAGGCGCTACACTGGGCTCATGAATCTGATTGTTATCTACGGGCCGCCGGCCGCCGGCAAGTTGACCGTTGCCCGCGAGCTGTCTGAGCTAACCGGCTACAAGCTGGTCGACAACCACACCGCCATCGACTATCTTGCCGAGCTGTTTCCGCGCTCTGAGCCGGCCTACGACCACGTCCGCAGCCGCTTGGGGCGGCGTATTCGTCTAGATATTTTTGCCGCGGCAGCCAGCGCCGGCGTGAACTTGATTACCACCTTTGCGCCGCTGTCGCCCGGCACGCAGGACTTTTTGCGCGACATTCGCAGCATTGTGGCCGAGCACGGCGGCGAGGCGCTGTTTGTGCAATTGTTGCCCGACCGCAACGCACTCCTCGAGCGAGTGCACGGCGAGTCGCGCGTGGGGCGCAAAATCGACACTGCCGAGCGTTGGCACGAAGTCGTGGCCAGTAATCCGGCGGCATTTGAGACCTTCCCGGACCTGCCGCATCTCGTGCTCGACAACACTGCTCTCGGCCCGCGCCAGGCGGCCGAACAGATCGTGGCGCACTACCCGCAGCTAAAGTCCTAAACCGTTTTCATTCTCTAAGCATAAGCTGTATGATGAAGGCATGGATACAGCTGCACTAGAGGAGATTGCGCACCAGTTGGTCGCGCATGGTAAAGGTTTGCTGGCGGCCGACGAAAGTAATGCCAGCTGTCAGAAGCGGTTTGACGCTGTACACGTGCCGTGCACCGAAGAAACCCGCCGCGAGTACCGCGAGCTGCTGCTCACCGCGCCTGGCGCCGAAGAATATTTAAGCGGCGTCATTTTCTTTGACGAGACATTTTGGCAGGCCACGCACAGCGGGCAGGTGTTCCGCGAGTACCTAAAAAATCACAGCGTCATCCCCGGCATCAAGGTAGACAAAGGCTTGGTTGATTTGCCTGGCTTCCCGGGCGAAAAAATCACCCAAGGCCTGGACGGTCTGCCCGAGCGCATGGTGGTGTATCACGGCGCTGGCGCGCGCTTTGCCAAGTTCCGCTGCGTAATTACCATTGACGACGGCATTCCCACCGACGAATGTATTGGCGCCAACACCTACACCTTGGCGCGTTACGCCCGCATTTGTCAGGAAGCTGGCATCGTACCGATTGTGGAGCCCGAAGTGCTGTACGACGGCGACCACACCATTGAGCAATGCGAGCAAGTCACCACGCACGTTTATGAGCTCTTGTTCCAGACCATGAAGGCCTTTCGCGTGCACCTGCCCGGCGCCATTTTGAAGACCGGCATGGTGCTGCCCGGCAAGGACAGCGGCCACCAAATGGACCACAGTGACGTTGCCGAGCGCACCGTCCGCGCCCTGCACGACCACGTGCCGCACGAGCTCGGCGGGGTGGTGTTCTTAAGCGGCGGCCAAACCAGTAACGACGCTTTCATTAATCTGAACCGTATCGCGCAAAAAGGGCCGCACCCGTGGGGCGTGACCTTTAGCTATTCCCGCGCTCTCCAAGACCCGGTGCTGCACGCTTGGGCCAAAAACCGCAACGCCACCCAAGAAACCAAGGAATTATTCTTGCACCAGCTGAAACTGGCAGCGAGCGCCAGTAAGGGCGAGCTCGACGAGGGTACGCTCGGCGAAGACACCGGCGCTTCGCACGCCCAAGACCTCTAACGGTCGGGCGACCAGGTCTGCCGGGCTTGGAATAATTGCGGCACGACGAATTCCGTGCGATCGCGTAGCGTACGGGTGTCCAGGTCGTAAGACGTATGGCTACTGCTCATGCCGGCGTG